>CAZXYL010000161.1:0-2906 GCA_964644915.1 uncultured Geminicoccaceae bacterium | reverse complement strand
TACGAGCTGTTCCCCCAACTGAAAGAGCGAAGGGGCAATCGCGGCGGCCAGCTTTCCGGCGGCGAGCAGCAGATGCTGGCGATCGCCCGGGCGCTCGTCACCAACCCCAAGCTTCTGATGCTCGACGAGCCCCTCGAGGGGCTGGCACCCGTGATCGTGGCCGAGATCCTGCGCGTGCTGGGCCGTCTCGTGCGCGACGGGAGCGTGAGCGTGGTCATCGTCGAGCAGAACGCGCTTTCGATGCTCGAGATCGCCGAACGGGCGGTCGTGCTGGAGCGGGGCGAGGTCGTCTACTCGGGCGCGAGCGCCGAGCTGCGCACCGCCCCCCTGCTGCTCGAGCGCTATCTCGGCCTCGGCGCTGGCGCAAGCTGATCGTTGGCCCACGGCAGAAGGCGGGAAAGGCGAGAACTGATCGCGCGCCGCCCTATAGACGCTACTCGAGGCTAGACTAAGACTAGCGCTCGCTCTCCGGGCGGGGAGCCGAGGCGGGAGCGGGCCCGGACCTGCGGGCGCGCCAGCGCCGCCAGGCCGGCAGCTGCGAGAGCACCATGAGCAGGATCGCGAGGATCAGGACGAGGCAGACCGGGCGCGTGAAGAACCCGCTCACATCGCCCTGGCCCACCATCAGCGCCCGGCGGAGATTGCTGTCCGCCATCGGCCCTAGAATCACGCCGATCACCAGCGGCGCGATCGGGTACTCCATCTCCGTGAGCAGATAGGCGACCAGACCCACCACCACCATCAGGTACAGGTTCACGACGTTGAGGCCCAGCGCGTAGGAGCCGATCACGGAGAGCACGGCGACCACGGGCATGAACAGCGTGGTCGGGATGCGCAGCAGCTTCACCACCTGGCGCGCGAGGAGGATGCCGTTCAGCCACATGGCGAGCGAGGCGAGGACCATGACCGCGGCGAGCTCGGCGAGGAAGGTCGGCCGCTCGATCGAGACCATCGGCCCCGGCGTCAGCCCGTGCAGCATGAGTGCGCCGAGCAGCATCACGGCCGGCGGGCTGCCCGGGATGCCCAGGGTGGTGAGCGGGATGAGCGCGCCACCGATACACGCGTTGTTCGCGGTCTCGGCCGAGATCAGCCCCGCGGGCTCGCCCTTCCCGAAGTCGTCCGGGCGGCCGGACGTGTTCTTCGCGGTGCCGTAGGAGACCCAGCCGGCGATGTCCTCGCCGACGCCGGGCACGGCGCCGATGCCGACGCCGATCAGCGCCGAGCGCACGATGTGCTTGAGGTTGCGCCCGATGGTGCGGAAGTCGGGGACCACCCGGCCGATCCGCTGGATTTCGGCGAGCGGCGCCCGCTCGCGCAGGGTCCTGATGATCTGCGGGATGGCGAAGGCGCCGATCAGAACCGGCACCACCTCGAGCCCGGAATCCAGCGCCGCCTGGCCGAAGGTGTAGCGCGGGTAGAACATCAGCGGGTCGCGCCCGATGGTCGAGAGCGCCAAGCCGATGAAGCCGGCGATCCAGCCCTTGATCACGAGATCGGAGCTGGTCAGCGTGCCGGAGATGATGATCCCGAACAGCGCCAGCAGGAAGAACTCGTAGGACGTGAACTGCAGCGCCATCTCGACGATCAAGGGGGCGCAGACGACGAGCGCCACCATGCCCAGCACCGTGCCGATGAAGGATGCGGTCGTGGTGAGCCCAAGCGCCCGCCCGCCCTCGCCTCGCTGCGCCAGCGGATAACCGTCCATGGCCGAGGCGGCGGACGCCGCGGTGCCCGGGATGTTGAGCAGAATCGCCGAATACGAGCCGCCGTAGATGGCGCCCACGTACATGGAGATCAGCGCGATCAGCGCCACCTCGAGATCGAAGCTGTAGGTCAGCGTCGCGAGGAGCCCCACGCCGAGCGTCGCGGTGAGGCCGGGCAGCGCGCCGAAGGCGATCCCCAGCAGGCTCGAGCCGATCAGGAGCAGCCAGTTGGAGGGCTGCGCCAGCATCGCGCCGATCGCCGCGAAGAACGCCTCGAACTGCTGCAGCAGGTCCATGGGCGCCCGCGGCCGTCAGAAGGCGGCGCGCAGCGCGTAGAAGATCGGGTCCATCAGCGCCACGGTCACCCCCTCGCGCGGCAGCGGCACGAGCAGCCCGTACTTGAAGATCACCCCGAGCAGGAACGCGCTCACGAAGCTGGTCCAGAACGCGTGCCGGAAGCGCCGCCGCTGCTCGGGGACCCGGTACGTCGCCGAGAACGCGAGCACGACGGCCACGGCGAACGCTGCCCAGACCACGCCGTCGAGCACGTAGGCCGCGGTCGTCCGGGGACCCGGCATGAGGCCGAGCAGTGCCCCTGCGAGGAGCACGAGCCCGCCCGCGACCAGCGCCGCGAGGAGCAGCCCAGCCACGCGGCTGTCCCTGAGGTGAAAGCCCGTGGCGAAGCAGAGCAGGAAGAGGGCCGTGGCCGCGACGAAGTCGACGTAGGGGACGAAGCCATAGACGTAGGCCGCCATGGCGCCGCCGATGATCCAGAACGCGGCGGTGGTGCGAAACAACCGGGCCAGTGCGGGATGCCGCAGGTCGTGGAACGCCGCCGCCGCGCCGCCGCTGCGCACCGCGCGGGTGAGCAGGCCCAGCCCCAAAAGGATGAGCATCGCCGCGACGATCAGCGGGAAGAGCGCCGGCGAGACGTACCAGGCGTTGCGCACGCCCGCGTAGGTCCCGCGCAGCGGGAACGTCAGCGCCTGCAGCAGCATCGCCGTCGAGACCGCGATCAGGACCAGGCTGGACCAGAAGTCCGCCTTGCGCATCGGCGGGGCCGGGACGTCGGGCATGAGCGGGGCTCGGGCTTCTTGGTGCTCTCGAGCGCAGGGGGACGCAACGCGCGCCCCCCGGTTCTCAGGCTGTCGAGGTGGGCCTCACTCCGGCCGCGGGATGCCGAGCGTCTCGGGATCGACCGAC
>CAZXYL010000160.1:0-2687 GCA_964644915.1 uncultured Geminicoccaceae bacterium | reverse complement strand
AGGTTCGCGAGCCGCAGCGTCGGCGCGTCCTCCGGCCGGAGTGCCTGCGCGGCGGCGAGGCAGGCGAGCTCGGTATCGGCCGCGGACAGGAACACGATCTCGCCCGGCGTCTGGCCGAGATCGATCGCCTGGCCGGTATCGTCCGGAGTGGCGCTCTGGGCGGTGAGGAGGTGCAAGGCTCAGCCGCCGAGCGCGGCCTCGACGACGGCGCGCTCGAGCCCCCGCTCGCCGATCACCACCAGCCGGCCGCGCCGCGCCTCGCCCGGGCGCCAGGCGCGATCGAAGTGGTGCTGCACCCGATCGCCCACGCCCTGGAGCACGAGCCGCATGGGCTTGCCGGCGAGCGCCAGGAAGCCCTTGACCCGCAGGATCGGCTCGCGCGCGAGCACGCTCTCCAGCCGCTCGACGAACGCCCCCACGTCGTCGAGCGCGGGCACGTCAACATGGAAGCTCGTGAAGTCGTCGTGCTCGTGATCCTGCCCGTCGTCGTGGTGCGAGGGGCGCGCGGCGAGATCGTCCTCGGCGGCTGCGCCGAGCCCGAGGAGGACTCCGAGCGGCAGGGCCGCGTGCGCCGCCCGGACCATGCGCACGCCCGCCCTCAGCTCCTCGCGCACGCGTGCCTCGACGCCCGCCCAGTCACCCGGACCCAGCAGGTCCGCCTTGTTGACCACGACCAGGTCGGCGGAGCCCAGCTGCTCCTCGAACAGCTCCTCGAGCGGGCTCTCGTGATCCAGCGCCGGATCGGCCGTGCGCTGCGCCGTCAGCGCCTCCGGGTCGGGCGCGAACAGCCCGGCGCGCACGGCGGCCGCATCCACCACCGCGACCACGCCGTCCACGGTCACCCGCGTGCGGATCTCGGGCCAGTTGAAGGCCTTGATCAACGGCTTGGGCAGCGCCAGCCCCGAGGTCTCGATCACGATGTGCTCGGGCGGCAGCGCGCGCGCCAGCAGCTTCTCCATGGTCGGGACGAAGTCGTCCGCGACCGTGCAGCAGATGCAGCCGTTCGCGAGCTCGACGATGTCGCCTTCGGCGCAGGTCGCATCGCCGCAGCCGAGCAGCAGCTCCCGGTCGATGCCGACATCCCCGAACTCGTTGATGATCAGCGCGATGCGCCGGCCGTTCGCCTGGCGCAGAAGGTTGCGGATCAGGCTGGTCTTGCCGGCGCCGAGGAAGCCGGTGAACACGGTGGTCGGGATCTTGGCGTGCATGGGTGTCCGATGATCACTTGAGGCGTTGCGGGATGCCGGCGGTCATGAAAACCACGGCATCGGCCCGCTCCGCAATCCTCTGATGCAGCCATCCGGCATGATCGACGAAGGCGCGCGCCATGGCGCCCACCGGCACCACCCCCTGGCCGACCTCGTTCGAGACCAGAACGACCGGGCCGGGCAGATCGGGCAAGGCGGCCAGAAGCCGCGCCAGCTCGACCTCGACCGCCCGCCCGCCGACCATGAGGTTGGTGAGCCAGAGCGTGAGGCAGTCGACCAGCACGGCGTGATCCGGCGCGCATTCCCGCTGCAGCGCGCCCGCGAGGTCGAGCGGCTCCTCGACGACGCGAAAGCGGGCATCCCGCCTCTTGCGATGCGCCGCGATCCGTCGCGCCATCTCGTCATCGAGCGCCTGGGCCGTGGCGATGTAGACCGGCTGGCGCCCGGATTCGAGCACGCTGCGCTCGGCGCAGCGGCTCTTGCCGGAGCGCATGCCGCCGAGGATCAGGGTGAGGCCGGGCAGGCCGTTTGAAAGCGTCATCCGCCGAGCTTTGCTCCCTTCGCCGGGAGTATGCTCCGCAAGCGGGCAGGGCGGTCAAGAATCGGGCAGCATGCAGACGTCCAGGAGCCGTCCGCTCAGAAAAAGGCCCCGCCGGGCAGGCGGGGCCAAGTTCGCGGAATCGCCCAAGAAGGCAAAGCCGGTCGGTAAGACCGCTCAGACCACCGGTCGGAACGTGAACCAACCGTGCCTCCAGGCAGCAATTCCCGTGCCAGCCCGCACCCTCAGGCCCGCGGCCGGATCCCCGCCGCCTTGACCCGGTCGTCGACGTGGCCCTCGAACTGCTCGAAGTTCTGCTCGAACCGGCGCGCGACGTCGTGCGCCATGCGATCGTACTCGGCCGGATCCGGCCACGTCGCCTTGGGATCGAGCACCTCGTCCGGCACGCCCGGGCAGGTCTTGGGCATCATCAGACCGAACTGCGGATGCTTGCGGTAGGCGACCTCGTCCAGCCTGCCCTCCAGGGCCGCGCTCAGCATCGCCCGGGTATAGGCGAGCCTGATGCGCTCGGCCTTGCCGGCCGGGCCGCCGCTCCAGCCGGTGTTGACCAGCCAGCAGTCGGCCTCGTGCCGGCGCATGAGGGCGCCCAGCATCTCCGAATAGACCGTCGGATGGCGCGGCATGAAGGGCGCGCCGAAGCAGGCGGAGAAGGTCGCCTGCGGCTCCTTGACCCCGGCCTCGGTGCCGGCGACGCGTGCGGTGTAGCCGGAGAGGAAATGATACTTGGCCTGCTCCGGCGAGAGCCGGCTGATCGGCGGCAGGACGCCGAAGGCATCGGCGGTCAGCATCACGATGTGCGAGGGATGCCCGGCCATGCCGGTCTCGCTCGCGTTGGGGATGAAGGCGAGCGGATAGGACGAGCGCGTATTCTCGGTGATGCTGTCGTCGTCGAAGTCGACGGCGCCCGTGACCGGATCGAA
>CAZXYL010000159.1:0-2712 GCA_964644915.1 uncultured Geminicoccaceae bacterium | reverse complement strand
CTGGGCTTCGATGCCTGCTCGATGAGCATGCTCGAGAACGTCTGCGAGCTGCAGGACCGGGCGAAGTTCGTGGTCGCCTCGCAGGAGCTGGTGCCGATCGACGGCTGGCCCTACGGCACTCTGCTCGAGCGGGCGCGCAATTACCTCAAGAGCGGCGTCGAGCCCGCGCAGGTCGCCTGCGCCATCGTCGACGGCTACGTCGAGTACTACCACGACCGCGACCAGACCCACGTCACGCTGGCCGCGATCGACGTGAGCCGGGCCGGCGCCGCGGTCCAGGCCCTGCATGCGCTGGGCGCGGAGCTCGCCGATGCGCTGAGGGCCAGGCCCGAGCTGCGCGAGGCGCTGCGCCGGCTGCGCATCTACACCCGCGGCCACTTCCTGATCGACTTCGTCGACCTGGTCCACCTCGCGAGCCGGATCCGCGATCAGGCGAAGGAGCTTGGCCTGCAAGGCCTCTACGACGCCGCCGACCGGGTCATCGGTGCGGCGCGCGAATGCGTGCGGCGCAACCAGGACGATGCGACCCGCAACGTCGTCACCGGCGTGCGCGACAGCTCCGGGCTCTCGGTCTGGTTCCCGGCGCAGCGCAAGGTCTACCTGACGCACCGGACGCACTACCTCGGGCTACGCTGCAACCGGACCGACGGCGGCAACGGCCCCGCGGGCTGGGTGCGCTTCCTCGACGCCTACCACGGCTGAGAGGTTCGATAGGAGATCGGTCGGGCCGCGCCTGATATCCGTGACGCCACCCTTGCTCCCCCCAAAGGCGGGAGGCAAGACTCGTGTGGCCGAGCGACCCGGCCGGGCATGTCAGCTGAGGTGCGCTCACTCCTCGAACAGATCAGCATGGGAGCCGGTGCGCACCAAGTGCAACTCGTCGCCGGCGATCCGGTAGATCAGCAGCCAGTCCGGCTCGATATGGGCGTCGCGATAGCTCTTCCAGTTGCCCTTCAGCGGATGGTCCTTGTACCGGCCTGGCAAAGCATCCTCGGACAGGAGCAGCAAGATCAGCTCGCGCAGCTTGCTCATGTCCTTCCCACGCTTCTGAACACGTCTGACGTCCCGGCGGAACTGCCCCGAGCGGACCGGCGTCCGCACCTCAGATGCCCAGGTCGTCGAACAGCGCCTCGCCGGATTCGAACCGTTTGCCTTTGCCCTGCTCCAACTCGGCCATGGCCCGGCGAGTGGCGGCGTTCGGCACCTTGACCTCGAAAGGCAGGCGCTGCTCGTCGGCAATGCGCAGCATCAGCAGGCGGATGGCATCAGAGATCGACAGCCCCATGGCCTCAAGCGCAGCCGCGGCGCGCTCTTTGGTGGCGGTGTCGATCCGCGCGCGGACGACGGTATCGGTGGGCATTGCGGCCTCCTGTCTGTAGCCTGAATGTGGCCACAGACTGTATCGCATGCAAGCCTGTGGGGGTGAGGTGTACGGCTGCCGGCGGCCGGAAAAGCGACGTCGACGCCGGCGATAGTCCGCCGGGGGGAGCCGGGCTTGGCGCGCTTCGCTCGGAGCGGTATGGAGACGGACGCACCGAGGGGGACGTGGATGCGCCAGCTCGAGATCAGGGTGGGCGAGGTGGTCATCCGGGCCGAGCTGCGCGAGACGCAGGTCGCGGATGCGCTCTGGCAGGCGGCACCGTTCGAGGCCGTGGCATCGACCTGGGGCGAGGAAGTCTACTTCACAACGCCCGTATCCGAGTAGCGGGAGGAGGCCATGGCGACGGCGCTGATCGGCCTGGACTGGGGCACGAGCAGCTTCCGGGCCTATCGGATCGAGGCGGACGGCCGCATCGCCGAACGCAGGGCCGCGCGCACCGGCATTCTCCAGATCACGGATGACGATTTCGAAGGCGCGCTCCGGCGCGAGATCGGCGCTTGGCTGGAGGCGGACCCGGGCGCGCCCGTGCTCGCGTCGGGCATGATCACCAGCCGCCAGGGCTGGGTCGAGGTGCCCTACGTCCGATGCCCGGCCGGCGCACCCGCTCTCGCGCGCGCTCTCCTGGCCCGTGAGCTCCGGGACCGGCGGATGCACTTCGTGCCGGGGCTCTCGATCCTGGCCGACGACGGCGTGCCGGACGTGATGCGCGGCGAGGAGACGCAGATCGTGGGCGAGATCGGCGCTGGCGCCGGACCTCGGCTCATGGTCCTGCCCGGCACGCACAGCAAGTGGGCGCTGGCCGAAGGCGGCCGGATCACGTGGTTTGCGACCTTCATGACCGGCGAGCTGTTCGCCGTGCTGAGCGCGCACAGCATCCTCGGCCGCCTCATGAACGGAGACGAGCACGATGAGGCGGCTTTCGCGCGCGGCCTCGCCTATGCGGGCGAAGGTGGCAGCGGGCTGCTCAAGCGGCTGTTCAGCGCGCGCACGCTCGGCCTGTTCGGAGATCTGCCCGGCAGCGGGATCGGCTCGTACCTTTCGGGCCTCCTGATCGGGACCGAGATCGCGGAGGCGCTGGCCTGGACCCGCGCGCGCGGCGCCGAGCGCGAGATCCGCGTCATCGGCGGCGCGGAGCTCGCGGACCTCTATCGCTTCGCGCTCGAGGCCAAGGGCCTGCGTGCGCGCCGCGGCGTGGACGATGCCGCGGCCCAGGGTCTGTTTCGGATCGCCAGAGCGGCGGAGCTGATCCCTTGAACGAGCTGCAGGAACGGCTCTCCGCGTTACCGTTGGTCGCGATCCTGCGCGGGCTGGAGCCGCACCAGGCGCTGGAG
>CAZXYL010000158.1:0-3643 GCA_964644915.1 uncultured Geminicoccaceae bacterium | reverse complement strand
GGATGATCCACGATGCCCGTGAGCTGGAGGATGGCGCCGCGATCGAGTGCGACCTCGCAATCGTCGGCGCGGGGGCGGCCGGGATCACGCTCGCGCGCGCCTTCGCGGGCACGAGCCGCAAGCTGTGCCTGATCGAGAGTGGCGGGCTCGAGTTCGAGGATGCGGTCCAGGCGCTTTACCAGGGCGAGAACGTGGGCCTGCCGTATTACGATCTCGCCGTGACCCGCCTGCGCTTCTTCGGTGGGTCGACCAACCACTGGGAGGGCCGCTGCCGGCCGCTCGATCCGATCGACTTCGAGGCGCGCGACTGGGTGCCCCTGTCCGGCTGGCCGATCAGCTACGCCGATCTCGAGCCCTGGTACCGCGCGGCGCAGGAGGTGTGCGGACTCGCGGCCTTCGATTACACGCCCGAACCGTGGGTCCCTCCCGGACAGGAGATCTTCCCCGCCGATCCCGGCAAGCTCGTGAACCGGGTCTGGCAGTACCGGCCGCTCCGCTTCGGCGATGCGTACCGGGCGGAGCTGGAGGCGGCGGACAACGTCGAGGTGCTGCTGCATGCCAGCTTGCTCGAGATCGAGGGCAACGAGGCGGGGTCGGAGGTCACGGGCCTGCGCCTCGCCACCCTGGACGGGAAGGCGCTCTCGGTACGGCCGCGCGCGGTGGTGCTGGCCTGCGGCGGACTCGAGACGCCGCGCCTCCTGCTCGCCTCCAACCGGGTCGTGAACGTCGGGCTCGGCAACCATCACGACATGGTCGGCCGCTGCTTCATGGAGCATCCGCACGCCAACTCGGCGCGCGCGCTGGTGGTCGGGCCCGAGATCCTCAACTTCTACACCCATGCCGTGGGCGGGGTGAGCGCGGGCGAGGTCGACATCGTGGGCTGCCTCAATCTCAGCCCCAAGACGCAAAGGCAGCAGCAGGCGCTCAACTTCGATGCCCTGTTCACGATCGACAACGTCGGCGATTCGGGCTACGCGGCGCTCCGGCGGATCTGGCAGGCGGCCGAGCGCCGGGAGTGGCCGGATGATCTCGGCGGCGATCTGTGGCAGGCGCTGATCGATGTGGGCGACACGACGGCCGGCCTGCTCGGGCGCTTCGGCCTGCGCGAGTACCGCCCCGACGCCGCCGCGTTCCTCATGTGGTGCACCGCCGAGCAGGCGCCCGACCCGGACAGCCGGGTCCTGCTGGGCGACGAGGTGGACGCCTTGGGCCTGCCGCGGCTCCGGCTCGACTGGCGCCTGAGCGAGCTCGACAAGCACACCTTCCAGGTGGCGCATCAGACGATCGCGCAGGAGCTGGGCCGGAGCGGGCTCGGCCGGCTGCAGATTCATGAATGGGTCACCGCGGATCTCACCGGCTGGCCACCCGATCTGGAAGGCGGACACCACCACATGGGCACCGCGCGCATGAGCGAGGATCCCCGGCAGGGGGTGGTCGACCGAAACTGCCGCGTGCACGGCATGGGCAACCTCTACATCGCCGGCGGCGCGGTCTTCCCGACCGGCGGCAGCGCCAACCCGACGCTGACCCTGGTGGCACTCACGCTGCGGCTGGCGGAGGAATTGCAGTCGCGCCTCGCGGCGTGAAACGCTCAGCGGACCGGGTGCTCCGGTCCCCGGCCCCGGAAGGCGTCGATGAAGGCGGCGGCGGCTTCGGCATCGAACTGGTCGAGCCGCAGGCGCTTGGTCCATGCGGTGAGGACCACCTCGCCCGCGAGTCCGGGCCCCGGAGTGATGACGATCCCGTCCCACTGACCGTCATACCGGGCCGCCCATGCGCGCAGCTGCGCGAGCGCCTCCTCGCCCGGGTCGTCGTAGTAGATCACGATGTTGCCGTGCTCGAGCGCATGGACGAGACGCGTGGGCGGCTGCTCGCTCTCGTACACGCCGGGTGGAGTCCAGACCGGGTCGTGCGGGCCCGAGGTCGGGAAGCGGTCGGGATAGGCATAAGCCTGGCCCGGCTCGAGGTGATCCCGACCCGCATCCGGGTCGGTCTCGACCTGCGCCAGCGCGGGGGCCCCGGCCGCGGCCAAGGCATCGAATGCCCAGCGGGAGCTGAGCTGCCAGCCGCCCCAGGCGGCTGCGGCGACCACCGCCAGGGCCGCTAGCGCAAGGATCACCCGGTTGGTCCGGTGGTCCGAGGACCGTGCCTTGCCGCCCCAGCCGATGGGCGCGGCGGCGCTGGATCGCGCTCGCTTTCTGCTACGTTTCGCCATCGCTCCAAACCCTGCCCGGCTCTTGCGCGGTCGCCAGTTGGTCACGGCGAAGCTAGGATGGCTCGCGGGCGCCCTTCAACCCGCGAGTCGGTGATCCCGATGCAGCTGCAGCCGGGGCGTCGGCGCGGGCAGCTTGAATACGCCCGCGCCATGCCTCAAGT
Organism: uncultured Geminicoccaceae bacterium; assembly: GCA_964644915.1. GTDB lineage: Bacteria > Pseudomonadota > Alphaproteobacteria > Geminicoccales > Geminicoccaceae > CAZXYL01. The sequence continues at coordinate 1,267 of CAZXYL010000158.1, read as the reverse complement.
AAGGCACCGGCGGGGGGAACGGGATGGACAAGAAGACCAGCTTCAACATCTGGTACGTCATGGCGGCCGTGCTGTTGCTGCTCTTCCTCCAGGGCGTGTGGCAGCAGGCACGCGAGGTCGAGCAGATCCCCTACAGCCAGTTCCGGACCTATCTCGAGCAGGGCCGGATCGACGAGCTGGTGATCACCGAGACCCGGATCGTCGGCGAGATCAAGGATGCGCAGGCGGGCGAGCCGAGCCGGTTCACCACGGTGCGGGTCGACCCCGATTTCGCCCAGGAGCTGGAGCAGTACCAGGTCCAGTTCCGCGGCGGCACGGATACCAACTTTTTCACCAACCTGCTCTCCTGGGTGCTGCCGATTCTGGTCCTGCTCGCGTTGTGGGTCTTCCTGCTGCGGCGCATGGCGATGGGCGGGTTCGGCGGCGGCGGGCTGATGTCGATCGGCAAGAGCAAGGCCAAGATCTACGTCGAGAAGGACACCAAGACCACGCTCGCCGACGTCGCCGGCGTCGACGAGGCCAAGGCCGAGATCCAGGAGATCATCGATTTCCTCAAGAACCCGCAGGATTACGGCAAGCTCGGGGCGCGCATGCCGCGCGGCGTCCTGCTGGTGGGCCCGCCCGGCACCGGCAAGACGCTGCTGGCGCGCGCGGTCGCGGGCGAGGCGGGGGTGACGTTCCTGTCGATCTCGGGCTCCGAGTTCGTCGAGATGTTCGTGGGCGTGGGCGCCGCGCGGGTGCGCGACCTGTTCGAGCAGGCGCGCAAGATGGCGCCCTGCATCATCTTCATCGACGAGCTCGACGCCATGGGCCGCGCCCGCGGCATGGGGCCGATGGCGGGCGGCCACGACGAGAAGGAGCAGACGCTGAACCAGCTCCTGGTCGAGCTCGACGGCTTCGATCCCAGCCAGGGCATCATCCTGCTCGCCGCGACCAACCGGCCCGAGATCCTCGACCCCGCGCTGCTCCGCCCCGGCCGCTTCGACCGCCAGGTCCTGGTCGACCGGCCGGACCGGGTCGGCCGGCTGCAGATCCTCAAGGTGCACGCGCGCAAGGTGAAGCTCGCGCCCGAGGTCGATCTGGAGCAGGTGGCCGCGCTCACTCCCGGCTTCACCGGGGCGGATCTCGCCAACCTGGTCAACGAGGCGGCCCTGCTGGCGACGCGCAGGCGGGCCGATGCGACCACCTTGGCCGATTTCAATAACGCGATCGAGCGCATCGTGGCCGGTCTCGAGAAGCGCAACCGGCTGCTCAACCCCAAGGAGCG
>CAZXYL010000157.1:0-2871 GCA_964644915.1 uncultured Geminicoccaceae bacterium | reverse complement strand
GCGAGCTGGCGCTCGAGATCGGTTTGGGGCAGGTCAGGAAGCGCTCGCGCCGGCGGCGCAAGTCGACCCCACCCTCCAGCGACCGAAGCGAGCCGTCGCCGGTCGAAGCCAGGCCCTAAGCTCTTCCGGGAGGTCGGCCGGTGGCCGCGCGGGCAGGCAGATCGGCGCAGGTATGGCGGGTTGACCGCACCGACCCGGGCGTGGTTGCTTGGGCGCGGGAGGGCGGACGATGGCCTACAAGATCGACCCGCGCCGCGACCGGGACGTCGTCGACGAGTTCCGGCACAGGCCGATCGGGCACCACAGCCCGAATCTACAGCGGGTCCTGAACGCGTTGCGCGGCGGCTCGCTTGCGGGCAAGTACGTGCTGGTCTGCACGCGGCCGTTTCGGCAATGGGTGCTGGCGCGCCACCCGGGCGAGCGCGGCAAACCGGTCCAGCTTCTGCCCGAGCACACCTTCACGAGCAAGGAAGAGGCCGAGTGGGCGGTCTTCCGCCTGCGCTGGAAGGAGCACACCGGCGAGGACCTGAACTGAGCGGGCGATCGCCACAAGGAGGCGATTAGGTGGCTGCTGCTTCCCCCTTGGTCGCAATGGCGCTCGATCTCCTGAACGAGGGGTTCGGGGTGTTCGACACCGAGCTGCGGCTGGTCGCCTGCAACCGGCGCTTCGGGGAGCTAAGGCAGTACCCCGACGAGCGGTGCCGGCCGGGTACGCAGCTGGAGCAGATGCTCCGCTTCGGCGCCGCCCGCGGCGATTACGGCCCCGGCGACATCGAGCAGCTGGTCGCCGACCGAATCGCCGAAATCGCCCGGTTTGCGCGGTGCGGGATCGAGCAGCACATGCCGGACCGGCGTATCCTGCGGACCACCGCCAAGCCGATCTCCGGCGGCGGCCTGGCGCTGATCGATGAGGACGTGACCAGCCAGCGCCAGATCGAGGCGGCGCGGCGGGCCAGCGAACAGCGCTACGCGCTGGTCACGCAGGCGGCGACCGAAGGCCTCTACGACTGGGATGTGGCCCGCGATCAGCTGTACGTCTCCCATCGCCTCAACGAAATGTTCGGCTTTGGCGAGGGTGAGCTGCGCTCGGAACGTTGGTGCGCCCTCGTGCACCCAGAGGACTTCGGCGAGTATCGGGACGCGGTGCGCGCCCACTTCAAGGGCGAGACCCAGCGGCTCGAATGCGAGTACCGCATTCGTAATCAGGGCGGCAGCTATCGCTGGGTGCGCGATCGCGGGATCGGCGTGCGCGACCACGGCGGTGCGGTGGTCCGGCTGGTCGGCGCCGTCAGCGACGTCAGCCCGCAGAAGGAGGCCGAGCAGGCGCTGCGCGCGAGCGAGGAGCGCTACGCGCTCGCCATGCAGGCGGTCAACGAGGCGATCTACGACTGGGATCTGCGCGCCGACCAGATCTATTACTCGCCACGCCTCCTGGCCACCGTCGGCCTATCGCCCGAGGAGCTGCGCACGCCGCAGGACTGGGTGGCGCGGGTGCACCCGGAGGACCGCGAGCGCTACCGCCAGGCGACAATCGACCACTTCAAAGGCAAGACCGAGCGCTTCCACTGCGAGTACCGCTACCAGCGCAAGGACGGCAGTTGGGGCTGGGCGCGACAGCACGGCCTGGCGCTGCGAGACGCGAGCGGGCGGGCCTGGCGCATGGCGGGCTCGACCGGCGACATCACCGCCCAGAAGGCGCTGGAGCAGGCGCTGCGCGCGGCTGAGAGCCGCTTCGCCGACGCCATTGAAGCGGTCGACGCGGGAATTGCCCTGTTCGACGCCGACGACCGCCTGGTTCTCTGCAACAGCCGGTTTCGAGCGCTCTACCCGGCGGTCGAGGACATGGTCCAGCCGGGCATGCCGTTCGCCGACCTGCTTCGGGCGGCTGTCGCGCGCGGCGTGATCGCCGGCGCCCGCGACGACCCCGAAGGGTGGATCCGCCGGCGGCTCGAGCGGCATCGCAATCCCCCCGGCACGCTTTACGAGTACGCGCTCGGCGACGGCCACTGGATTCAGATCAGCGAGCACAAGACCGCCGAGGGCGGGATCATCGGGATCTATGCCGACGTCACCGAGCGCAAGCGGGCCGAGCAGGAGTTGCTGGCCGCAAAGGAAGGGGCGGAAAGGGCCCTGCAAGAGCTGCAGGAGGCGCAGGCCAAGCTGATCCACGCCGAGAAGATGGCCTCCCTCGGCCAGCTCACCGCCGGCATCGCGCACGAGATCAAGAACCCGCTGAATTTCGTCAACAACTTCGCCGAACTGTCGGTCGAGCTGCTCGACGAGCTGCGCGAGGGGCTCGGGCCGGTCCTTCCGGCGGTCGACGCGGAGGCGCGCGCGGATCTCGAGGACCTGATCGACACGCTCGGCGGGAATCTCGGCAAGATCGCCGAGCACGGCCGGCGGGCGGATCGCATTGTCAAGAACATGCTGCTGCATTCGCGCGAGGGCCCGGGCGAGCTGCGGCCGGTCGATCTCAACGCGCTGGTCGCCGAGAGCCTGAACCTGGCCTACCACGGCGCCCGCGCGGAACGGCCCGGCTTCAACATCACCATGCTCAAGCACCTCGATCCCGCGGTCGGCGAGATCGGCGCCTACCCGCAGGACCTCACTAGGGTGCTGCTCAATCTGATCTCTAACGGCTTCTATGCGGCGCACCAGCGCAAGCTGCAGGGCGCGGTGGCCGGTTTCGAGCCGACCCTCGAGGTTGCGACCCGGGATCGCGGCGACCGGGTCGAGGTGCGGGTCCGGGACAACGGCGTGGGCATTCCCGAGGAGGTGCGCACGCGGATCTTCCAGCCGTTCTTCACCACCAAGCCGGCGGGCGAAGGCACGGGGCTCGGCCTCTCGCTCAGCTACGACATCGTGGTCAAG
>CAZXYL010000156.1:0-3850 GCA_964644915.1 uncultured Geminicoccaceae bacterium | reverse complement strand
GGCGCGTTATAGCGGAGCGGCGGGCGCGGCCCAAGGTGATCGGAAGGCAACCCTTGCTCCGGACCCGGCCGCCGTTCTACATCCAAGCCTTCCGCGTCCAGCACAGGAACAGAAGCCGGCGCCGTGGCGATTTGGGGCAAGATCCTGGGCGGCGCCGCCGGCCTCGCCGTCGGCGGGCCGATCGGCGCCATCATCGGCGCGGTTGCCGGCCACGCGTACGACGTGTACCGCGTGGACGAGGCGCGCGCCCGGCTCGGTGATCGGCGGCGGGACGACCGGGCGGCCCGGCCGGAGCCGGATATCGCGTCGGAGCCGATCTTCGCTGATCCCGCGGAGACCCGCCGGATCGCGTTCGCCACCGCCGTGATCGTGCTCGGGGCGAAGCTCGCCAAGGCCGACGGCGTGGTCAGCCACGACGAGATCCGGGCCTTCAAGCGCGTGTTTCGGATCGACGATCGGGAGGTCGGCGACGTCGCGCGGATCTACAACCAGGCCAAGACCTCCTCGCGTGGCTTCGAGCCCTATGCGCGGCAGGTCGCGGCGCTGTTCGGCCACGATCCGATCCTGCTCGAGGAGCTCCTGGTCGGGCTGTTCGAGGTCGCGCGCGCGGACGGCGAGCTCAATCCGGCGGAGCTCGACTTCCTGCGCCGGGTCGGCACCATCTTCAGTTTCAGCACCGCGACGTTCGAGCAGATCCGCGCCCGCTTCGCCGCGACCGCGCGCAGCATGGAGCGGCCGGACGACGCCTACGCCGTGCTCGGGATCGCGCGGAGCGCCTCCGACGACGACGTCAAGCAGACCTGGCGGCGCCTGGTCCGGGAGCACCATCCGGACCGGCTGGTCGCCAAGGGCCTGCCGCAGGAGTTCGTCGAGCACGCCAACCAGACGCTGGCCGCGATCAACGCCGCTTACGATCGCATCGCCAAGGAGCGCCGGCTGAAGTGAGCGCCGGCGAGGGATGGCGCCTCAGGTGAGCAGCGCCACCACCAGCGGCATGGTGATCACCGCGGCGATGGTGGTGATCGTGATCAGCGCCGCCATGAGCGGCGCGTCGCCGCCGAGCTGGCGGGCGAGCACGTAGCTCGAGGCCGAGGTCGGCACCGAGGTGAACACGACCGCGGCGGCCGCGGTCAGGCCCTCGACGCCGAAGCTCCAGCAGAACGCCGCCGTCGCCGCCGGCATCAGGAGGAGCTTGAGGCCGCAGGTGGCGACCAGCGCACGCCGGCTGGCGCCGAGCCGGGCGAGCTCGAGCCCGGCGCCGACGCAGAGCAGGCCGAGCGGCAGGGACGCGCGGCCCAGGATCTCCAGCACGTCGTGCGCGAGACCGAACAGGCCGAGGCCCGCGGCGTTGAGCGTAAAGCCGGCGAGGCAGGCGAGGATCAGGGGGTTCTGCGCCACACTGAGCGCGACCTCGCGCCAGCCGGCCGGTCGCTCGCCGTACCAGATCAGCACGGTGACGCTCAGGATGTTCACGGTCGTGATGACGACGAAGATCACGATGCCGGTGATGACGAGGCCGGCCTGGCCGTAGAGCGCGCCGGCGCCGGCGAGGCCGACGTAGGTATTGGTGCGGATCGCGCCCTGGAAAACCGAGGTGAAGCCGGCGTCCTCGATCTCCAGCCAGGGCCGGAGCAGGAGCGCCGCCGCCGCCGTGGCCAGGATCGCCGCGATCAGGGCCAGGGCCACCGGCAGCACGCGAAAGTCGGTGAGGTCCGAGCCCGCGATCGTGATGAGGAGCAGCGCCGGCAGCAGGAGCCAGTAGACCAGCCGCTCGGCACCCGGCCAGAAGGCCTCGCCCACCAGTTTGCGCGCGCGCAGCCCCCACCCCAGCGCGATCATCAGGAACACCGGCGCGAGCGCGCCCACGGTCGAGCCCATGCGAACAGCCCTGGCCAGCTCGTCAACTCGAGGGGACGAATGCGCGGGACGACAAAGGTGACGGAGGACAATGCGGCGCGAAGCTTAGCGTCAGCTACCCGGCCCGGCCAGAGGGTTCGCCCGCGCGACCGCCACGTTGACGCCCCTGCGCCTTGGCGGCAGCATGCGGCTGCAGCCTGGCGAGAGGCTGATCGGGGCGGGGGATGACGGACGAGGCCTTCGATTTCATCATCATCGGCGCGGGCTCGGCCGGCTGCGCGCTCGCCTACCGCCTGTCCGAGGACCCCGCGCACCGGGTGCTGCTGCTCGAGGCGGGCGGGCCGGACCGCAACCTCTGGATCCACATCCCGGTCGGCTATTACCGGACGATCTTCAACGAGAAGCTCGGCTGGGGCTACGAGACCGAGCCGGAGCCGCACCTCGACGGCCGCCGCATCCCCTGGCCGCGCGGCAAGGTCCTGGGCGGCTCGTCGTCGATCAACGGCCTGGTCTACATCCGCGGCCAGCGCGAGGACTTCGACCACTGGCGCCAGCTGGGCAACCCGGGCTGGAGCTTCGAGGACGTGCTCCCCTACTTCAGGCGCGCCGAGGACCAGGAGCGCGGCCCGGACGCGTATCATGGCGCCGGCGGGCCCCTGGGCGTCTGCGATCTCAAGACGAAGCACGAGCTGATCGAGGCCTACATCCGCGCCTGCGAGGAGATCGGGATCCCGAGGAACGACGACTTCAACGGCCCGAGCCAGGAGGGCGTGGGCTATTTCCAGCTCACCAACCGCAAGGGCCTGCGCTGCTCGGCGGCCAAGGCGTATCTGCGCCCCGCGAGGCGCCGCTCGAACCTGAGGATCGAGACGCACGCCCTGGTCTCGCGGATCATCTTCGAGGGTCGGCGCGCCACCGGGGTCGTCTGGCGCCAAGACGGCGCGGAACGGGCCGCGCGCGCCAGCCGCGAGATCGTGCTGTCCGCCGGCGCCATCGGCTCGCCCCAGATCCTGCAGCTGTCGGGGGTCGGCCCGGCGGCGCATCTGCGCGCCCACGGCATCCAGCCGGTGCACGACCTCGCGGGCGCCGGCCAGAACCTGCAGGACCACTTCCAGGCGCGCAGCATCTATCGCTGCACCCGGCCGATCACGCTCAACGATCTGGTCAAGAGCCCCTGGCGCAAGGCGCTCATGGGCCTCGAATGGGCGCTCTGGCGCAAGGGCCCGCTCACGATCGGCGCGGGCCAGGGCTGCATCTTCGCCCGCACCCGGCCCGAGCTCGCCACCCCAGACGTCCAGTTCCACCTGATCCTGTTCTCGGCCGATCGCCCGGGCCAGCCGCTGCACGCCTTCTCGGGCTTCACCGCATCGGTGTGCCAGCTGCGCCCCGAGAGCCGCGGCAGCATCATGATCCGCTCGCCCGAGCCTGCGGACAAGCCGCGCATCGTCGCGAACTACCTCGCGACCGAGACCGACCGGCAGTGCATCCTCGACGGCCTGGAACTCGCCCGCCGGCTCGCCTCGACCCGAGCGCTCGCGCCTTACGTCGCCGAGGAGATCGAGCCCGGCGCGAACGCCCGAAGCGATGCCGAGCTGCTCGCGCATGCCCGCGCCCGCGGCGGCACCATCTTCCACCCGACCAGCACCTGCATGATGGGACCTATGACCGACCCGCTGGCGGTGGTTGATTACGAGCTCAGGGTGCACGGGCTCGAAGGGCTGCGCATCGCGGATGCGTCGATCATGCCGACCGTGGTCTCGGGCAACACCAACGCCGCCTGCATCATGATCGGCGAGAAGTGCGCGGACCTGGTGCTCGGCCGCCCGGCGCTGCGCGCCGAGGACGAACGGCTGGCGGCTGAGTAATGCGGCAGTCAAGCGGCATATCGGTGTGGGTCGAAGGCCGAGCGTCTGCGAAGCATGGTCCACAGGACGGTTACGCGTCTGCGGGCCAGGGCGACGATGGCCTGGGTATGATGCTTTCCTTCCCGGCG
>CAZXYL010000155.1:0-8681 GCA_964644915.1 uncultured Geminicoccaceae bacterium | reverse complement strand
TCTCGTCGGGCAAGCAAAGGCGTGAGCCTGGCATCGTGGAGTTCTTGTTGCTGTGGCAGAGCTTGCTCAATCATTTGTTTTTCTTGCAGGAGGCGGTTTTTTGTCTCGGTCATATTTTCAATATTTTTCTCCAGACTCGTTCTGCGGCCGGCAAGGTCCTGATATTCGAAGGTCGACTCGATCAGAGGGTGACACTCCTCGAATTCATACAGCGGTTCCAACTTATCCAGTTTTTCGTTGCACGGGTCGGAATCGCGGTGTTCATCCAATTCCTGCTCTTCGCGAGTAGGCTCCGACGGCTCGCCGAACTCGTCGTCGAACTCCGCCTCTTCAACCGGCAGCTCCTGGCGGTGAATAGCGTGATGCGGCACGTTCTCTTGCTGAAGGACATGGCTCAATTCGTGGGCCAACAATCGTCGTCCGGCAGCGGTTGCAGGTGAGTATCTGGTAGGGGCAAAAACCACGTGGTGTCCAAATGTGAAGGCCTGCGCCTTCAATGCCTGTGCCAAGGTGGCCGCGCGTGCGTCGGTATGAATGCGGACGTGGCTGAAGTCCTGGCCGAACCGGGGCTCGAAGAACGCGCGTTCCGAGGCCGGCAAGGGCTGCCCCCGGCCGCGCATCGAGACGATCTCGGCTGTCACCTTTGGCGTCACTACAGGCGCGCAGCCGGCGGCTTGTTTGGTTTGCAGGAGTTCTTCTTCCTCCTCCACGGGCTGGCGCTGGACTTCCTCCTCGCACTCGGCGCACAGTCGCTGAACGCCGAGGGTTGCCGACGTCGTGGCGATGGAAGGATCCGGCATGCGCATCACCTGCTCGGCCACCCGGTCCGCCTCCTGCTCGAATCGATCGTTTGGGGCGTTCACCTTCAGCTTGGTCTGGATTTCGGGCGGGTGCGGAGATGGCGCGACACGCAGTCGGGGGGTGGAGCCGATGAAGCCGGGTCCCGAAGCGACAACCGGCTTGGCGCGGCGGGCTTTAACGTTGGCCAAGCGTGGCGGCGCAAGCGCAACTCGCTTCGCCCTAGAGAGACCTGCGAAAGCCATGGATGCGCCCCCCTCGGGTCTCGCGCCCCAAACAGCGATTGTAGACCTCAACCATCGCGGAGCAATCTTCCCTGCTCGCGGGCGCCGAGGGTGCGGCCTTCCTTGGCGAGCTCGCGCTCGAGGCCCCGGAGCACGTGGGGCATTGAAAGGGGCTCGCGGCGGCGGCGCGCGGCGAAGATCGACGCCAGCACCGCGCCTTTGATCTGGGCGCCCGACAGATCGACGTTCGTCCCGAGCGCGTCGATGGTCGCCTCGAGGCGCTGCAGCGTCTCCTGGCCGCACAGCTCGCCGATGACCTGGCGCCAGATGCGTCGCCGCTCGGCCACCTCGGGGCGCGGGAAATCGAACACGTAGCGGACCCGGCGGATGAAGGCCGGGTCGATGTTCTGCTTTTTGTTGGTCGCTAGAACGACGATGCCGCGGTGGTCCTCGAGCAGCTGCAGGAGATAGCTGGTATCGGCATTGGCGTAGCGGTCGTGCGCGTCGTTGACCTCGGTGCGCTTGCTGAACAGGGCGTCGGCCTCGTCGAACAAGAGGACGGCGTTCATCCGCGCGGCGCGGGCGAAGATCTGGCGGAGGTGCTTCGCGGTCTCGCCGATGTACTTGCTGACCACCGAGGCGAGGTCGATCCGGAACAGATCCATCTCCAGCTCGGCGGCAATGACCTGGGCGGCCATGGTCTTGCCCGTCCCGGGCGGCCCGCTGAACAGCGCCACCAGCCCGGTGCCGCGCGGGAACAGGCGGCGGGCGGCCGGCGCCTCCCAGAACCTGACCCGGTCGCGCGCCTCGAAGGCGAAGTCCTCGAGCGCCTGCCGCAGGCGATCCGGCACCACCAAGTCCTCCCAGGTGAACGTGCAGTCGAGCAGGTGGCCGAGCTCGCCCAGCTGGTGACGCGTGAGCTCACGGGCGAAATCGGCCGCCTCACGGGCGCCGGCCGGAGCGCGGCGCGCGACTGCGGCGATGTCGCCCACGTTCAGCTGATAGCGGGTCGCCAGCTTCTCCAGCTCGTCCGCGGGCCACGCGGCGGCCTCCGGGATGGCAGCCCGCCAGATGCCTCGGCGCTCGTCGAGCGTCGCGCCCGGCATCTCGATCCGGCGATCGATGAGGTGCTCGCACGGCGGCACGATCTGGTCGACATCGGCGGCGGCGAACTGGATCGGAGCCGGCGCGACGTGACCTGGCCAGCTCCGGTGCAGCCGGCCGCCGTGCCAGACCAGGGCGCTGTTCCCCATCACGGCGAGCCGCTGCGCGCGCATGAAGATGTCGTCCCAGTCCGCGTCCGCGATCTCGCTGGTGTCGATGGCGAGCGTCATGATCCCGAAGTGCTTGGACACGGCGGCCGCGAACGTTCGGCGCCCGCTCGCTGGCGGCCCGACCAGGAGGACGCGCGCGGCGGAGCCTCGCTCGACCACGCGATGGATCGCACGTGCCGTCGCTGCCACAGGCCAGCCATCCAGAGGATCGCGCGGCTCGACGACCTGGCCCAGGCCCATGAGCCGAGGGTCCATGCGCAGCTCGCCCTGCAGCCAGGCGATCACGACCGGGTCGACGGTCAAAGCGATCGGTTCGGACGCTGGAGCCTCGGCGGTGGTGACCAGCCCCCAGCCGATGAGCGGACACCCGGCTTCGCACAGCAGGCGGCGCCCATGGCCGAACAGCCGGGCCGCGAGCGGCTCGGTGACGTAGCCGCGCGCCGGGCTTCGCTGCAGATGGCCGAAAGCAGCACCCAGATCCGGGTCGAGCGCAAGCGCCAGGCAGGTCTGCAGGAGATCCATTTCCGGCTCGCTCAGTCGAAACATGCGCTGCAGCTCGCGCAGCCGGGTACCGGCATCGCCCGCCAAACTCAGCTCGACCCGCTCGAGCTCGTCGTTCAGCGGCTGCGAGACTTCGGCCCGCCGATACCACGCCGCCTCGCCGTCCGGCGCGTCCCGGCCATCGAAAGCCGCCGCAAGGTGCGCATCGGCGGCGGCCGGGGAACCCGGGTGCTCTGCCGGCCCCTCTTGCAGGTGAGTGAGCCACGCCGCACGCCGCCGCGCCCTCAGGCGTACCCGCTTCAGCACCAGCTCCATGACCGGAGCGCTTTCCAGGCGTTGGGCTGGCTCCTGACCAGCCACGGCAACAGCGAAGGAGGCGGCGGTCATCGGCTCCGGGCTCAGCTCTCGGGCTCCAGCTGCGCCAGGGCCGTCCGCATCATCCGTCGGAAGCTCCGCGCATGTGCCAGGTTGCGCAGGCCGAACGTCTCCTGGAGCTGCCGATTCTCCATCTCGACCGCCCCCTGCGCCGCCTTGGGCGTGGTGACCCGAGCCTTGACCAGGCGCTGGCGCAGGTCGTTCGGTGCAATCTCGAACGTCCCGAAGGCGTTGTCGGCGGCAATGCCCTCGGTCAGGCGGTCGACGAACTCGGGCCCGCCGGACAGCCGCAGCGCGACCGGCGTCCCGACCTGCACCTCCGTACCTGCTGCCGGCGTCTGCTGCGTGACCCTGCCATCCTGAGGACCGGATACCTCACCGACCTTGAGCCGCGCGGTCTCAAGAATCTCGGCGGCGCCGCGCAGCGTCTGGCCGGTCACTCTCGGGACCTTCGTCTGCTCGACCTGGCTGGCACGGCCGACGATCAGATCGACGGCGGTCTCCTTCGCCACCCGATCGCCCGCATTCGGCGCCTGCTCGAGCACTTGGTCGACCCGATCATCGTCGCGGAAGCTGACGCGGCCGACGCGCAGGCCAGCCTCCTCGAGGATCGCCTCGGCGTCCTTGAGAGACTTGCCGACGACCTCGGGCACCACGACGCGGTCGTCCGGCGGCGCGATCGCGATCACCACGTCGACAGCGCTGTCGGGGGAGACGCGGGTGCCGGCTGCGGGCGACTGATCGAGCACCGTGTCGACCGGAGCAGCGGACTTCTCGCTCCGTTGGCCGAGCCTCAGCCCGACCTCCTTCAGCAGCTTCTCGGCCTCCTGTACTGTCCTGCCGACGATCTTCGGCACCGCCACGGTATCCCCTTGCTCGACGGTGCCGATCACCAAGGTCACCGAGGTCGTCGTCGCGATCGGCGTGCCGGCGGCGGGCTCCTGCGAGATCACCAGGCCGACCCGGTCCGGTGCGCGCTGGGTCAGGCGCTGGCCCACCCTGAGACCAAAGCGGCCCAGGATCGCGATGGCCTCGGCCTCGGGCCGGTCCAGCAGGTTCGGCATGGTAGCGCGATCGGGCGGAATCGGACAGGGCTCGAGGCGCTCCCCGCTGAGGCGGATCTCGCGATAGGCGATGCCCCCCGGGACGGGGATCACGGCCTCGTCGCCGCGGTACAGCACGGCCTGATCGGCATCCGAGACCTGGAGGAACAGCGCCTTGGCCGGCGCATCGTCATCCTGGACCGGCAGGTCCATGCGGAAGTAGCCCTTCGCATCGGTGCAGGTGAAGCGGCGCACGCCGCCTTCGGCGTCGATCGCGCTCACCGTCACCTGGTCGGCGGGGACGCCCTGGTCGTCGAACACGCGGCCGTGCAGCACGAAGTGCGCCTCGCTGCGCTTGGGCGCCTCGATCTCGCCCCTTTGCACGCCGGCTTGATAGGCGCGCGCGACCCGTTGCTCGGCGCGAAGCGAGGTCTCGATCCTTGCGATCGCGACCGCGGCGTCGGGCCGGCGGGCCCGCATCAGAGCGAGGCGCCGGGTGGTGGCGCCCAGTCGCCCTTTCTGCAGACGGGCGGCGTGGACCAGGCCCACCAGGCGGATGCGATCGGCCGCGGCCGGGATCTGCTCCAGCTCCTCTGCCAAGGCCTCGGGCTCGACGGGCGTCTTGCGAGTCATTGCGCCACCCCTTCTATTTCGATCACCGCGGCCGCGCAGCTAGCCGACCCCGACCTGGGCCACCGGGAACCCAGCCGCCGTGCCGATCTGCCCGCTGCGGTCACGAAAGGCTTCACACCGCGATAGTGGCGGGTGCCGATTGGTGTCGAGCGCCGCCGAAACCCCACTGGGCGCTCCGGTGAGCGTGACTTGCGGCTTGAAAATACCGACGTCCAGAAAGCAGTGGCTGCCCTGGTTGTGGCTGGTATCGTTGAAAAGTCCCAGCGTCATCGCGGATAGGAAGACATTGGTGAAGGCGGTGACGTCGTCGAACTCACTGGGAAGAATGGGCTCCTTAAACCGGTTGCCTTGCATGCGCACCGACCAGCCAATGGCGAGCGCGTGAACGCCGACGATGTCGAACAGGAGGTCGCAGTCGCACTGGTTGTCCTGCATCGCGATGTCGTCGAGGCTGAGTAGCAGCACCGAGCTCAGGGTCAGCGTGATTGCCGGCGAAAGGCTGTCGAAAACGACCTGGTTGTCGTTGAACTGGACGTTGCCGTTCGCGAGCAGAGCGATGTCGTCGTCGAAGCCGCCATCGGGCGGTTGCTGCGGATCGACCAGGCCGAGGCCGCTGAAGCCCAGGAGCTGCAGGAAAACCTCGTTCGATACTCCGAGGTTCAGCACCGCGACGGCGGCGCCGCCGAATATATCGAGAGAAGCCACCAGCGGATTGCGCGTCTGGCGCACGCTGAGCAGTGCGATCAGGGCCAGTGTGGTGACGTTGAAGCGCCCGCGGGCGGCCCCGGCGATCAAAATCCGGCTGAGCGTATTGCTGCCGTGAGCGGTCAGCTGGTTGCCGTGGATCACCATCGGTCCGACGCCGACCACGCAGAGCGCACGTCCTTCTCGCGCCACCACGACGTTGTCCTCGACGATCAGCGCGGGCGCGCCGTCCTGGCGGGCGTAGACCCGATCCAGAAACGGCCCGAGGAAGTCCACCCCCGGTCTTGCAAGGGCAATGATGATGCCGCCCGCCCAGCCGATCTCGATGTTGCTGTCCAGATCGGCGATCCGGCCGTTGTCGCGCGTATGATTGCGCTGAATTACCACGGCTTCGCCGTCCAGGACGAAGATGCCGACGATCGGTGTCGGGTGCTCGGTGCCGAGCTCCACGATCCGATTGTCGCGGATCGTGATCTCGGCGCCCGCCGCCAGCGCGATGCCGCCGAAAGCCACGATCTGGCGCAGCTCCGGAGGGAGGGTGACCAGGTTCAGGCGCATGCAGCCGCGGATCTCGTTGCCGTCGATGCGCAGGCGATCGGTGACGATGGCATCGTCCTCGCGGTCCGGATCGAACCAGAATGCCACCGTGATGCCGCTCGCGCCCATATCGAGGATGCGGTTGTTCACGATCCGGCAGTCGACCACCGGACCGTCGGAGATCGGCACCAGGGGCGTGGGCTGGTCGGGATCGTCCTGTGGCCCCGGGCGTGGATCGATGTCGATGCAATCGTCGACGCTGATCGAGAGCCAGCTGGAATAGGTGGGCAAAGAAAAATGCCCGGCGTAGTGGTCCTGGATGGTCTGCAGCGAGCCCACGACCTCGGGCTGCACGAAGTCGATCGAGCCGAGCAAGATGCCGGCGTTGTTGCCGGCCTCGATCAGGTTGTCGGCGATCTCGACATCGCTGCTGTCGCCGCCGATCTGAAGGCCGCCGAGCGCGGTCAGGCCGGTGCTCTCGCCCGGCTGCGTCACGATCCGGCTGCGCAGCACGCGCAGCCGATCGCCGGCGAGAAAGACCGCCGGCTGGAACGGCTCTCCGGTGCTGATCAGCGGCGCCGCCAGGGGCAGGGTCGTGATCGCGCATTCGACCAGCTCGACGCCGTCGCCCGCAGTCGCGATCACCGCGCCGCGGTCGCGCGCCTCGAGTTGCATGCGGGTGAGCTGCAGCCGCTCCGGCCGCAGGGCGGCGACCAGCACGTTGGTCTCGCTGGCGATCGCGAAGTCGCGAAGGACAATGTCGCGGCTGTCCTCGATGCCGATCACCGGCACGGTCTGACCCGCGGCCGCGACCACCCGGCTGCGCGGGCCGCAGCCCTGGATGACGACGTTCTCGCGCCCGACGATCCGGGCGGCCGCCTCGTGGCGTCCGGGCAACAGGCAGATCTGGCCGCCCGCCGGCGGCAGAAGGTCGATCGCGGCCTGCAGGTCGTCGACCTCGCCATGGCTGCTCTGCCCGTCGCCGACGTGGATGGTGCAGCAGGTCTCGACCTGGCAGAGCTTGCGGAAGCGGTGGCGGCAGTCCTGGACGGCGGCGGAGGCGCCGTTGGCGTCGACGGTCCAACGGAGGAGCCCGAGGGGCGCATAGAAACGCTGCGGCCCGACGGGCGCGGCGGCATCCAACAGGCGCCACGGCACCACGCGATCCGGCGTGTTCGGCCGCGCCGCGATGATCCAGAAGTCGCCCCGCAGGCCGAAGTCGGAGAAGCTCAGCTCGATTCCGGTGTCCGGCAGCACGACCGAGATGCCCGGCGCGAACTGACGGTCCAGATCTGCCGAGTCTTCCGGTCCCGGCTGCCAGATGCGCGCATAGAAATAGCGGCGCTCCTCCATCGGGTCGCGTGCGCTCAGGAGCGGATCACGGTCGGTCGACTGCAGCCATTCCTGCATCTCGGCGGGAATCGCCGGTGCGATCCGCAAGACGTCGGTGCCCGGATCGTAGGAGGCGGTCACGCGGGCGAGATGACCCGAGGCGGCCGCCACCTTCTCGGTGTTGGCGAGCACGGCATCCCAGGGCAGGATCTCGACGATCGCGCCCTGCAGCGGGAACAGCACCGGGTCACGCGGGGGGGTCAAAAACACGATCGAGATCGAGCCGTCGGCGTCCGGCGTCGCATTCTGGATCTGGACCCGATAGAGCGGCTCACCGTTGTCGTACGCCCAAAGGAAGCGGTCGGCCGCGGACAGCTGCACCCGGATCGCCTGGTTCTCGGCACCGAGATAGCCGCCGCTGACGCGCGGCTTGCACGGATCCTGCGCCGGGTCGCCCACCGTGAAGTCGACCGTGAGGCGCGCCTTGGAGAGGACCTCGCACATCTCGGCATCGAAGCCGTGCGAGGTGCCGCTGGTGTCGCCGGGCGCCGCCGCGGTCACCCTGTCCCGAAGCTGGGCGGCGGCTGCGATGCACTCGCCGTCCGTGTCGGCCAGGACACCGACGCGGCGGATCGCCTTAACCCGGGTCGAGGTGTCCGGGCCGCCGAGGGCGCGCTCGCGCAGCTCGCGGTCCTCGACCGCGCGCACGGGGTGCTCGAAGGCCTCGAGGTAGACGAGGTCGGTTCGGCTCGCACCGGGCTGCGAGGGCAGCGCCGCGACATCCGCCCCGGTCAGCTGCAGCCAGTCCCCCTGGGTCAGGAAGGTCTCGGCGTCGTCCTCGGGCCAGACGTGACGGTGCCCGCCCAGCAGGAAGCTGCCCGGTGCCAGGCTCACGTCGTAGGTCGCCCACGGCGCCGTGCTGCCGCTACCGGTCGGGACGTCGACGCTGGCGAGCGTGGCGCCGACCAGCCGGAAGCCGTCGTTGGTCGTGCCGTGACCGCAGATCACCTCGGCGAGCAGCCGGCGCAGGCGGTCGTCGCCGATGCGCTCGTTCTCATTCCAGTCGACGTCGGTGATGACCCGGCCCTGCTGCAGGCGCACGCTCGTGTAGTTCTGCCGCGGATCGAACAGATAGGCCGAGATGTCGCCGGTCATGAGCCTCGTCCCCGCATCGACTCAGGTTGCTCGGATGAACTGCGCGATCAGGCCGAAGGGCAGGTACTCGGCGACCTTGACCTCCAGATCCGCCTGCCGGATCG
>CAZXYL010000154.1:0-7531 GCA_964644915.1 uncultured Geminicoccaceae bacterium | reverse complement strand
GTACCTAGCGCGGCTGGCCGGACCTCGGCAATATCGTGCTCGCATTTGACTCGGCATATCGTCCTTCGTACTCTCAATATATCGCGACGGGAGGACAGGCGAATGGCGCTGAGGACGGGCGAGGCGTACCGGGAATCGCTGCGGGACGAGCGCGAGGTCTGGATCAACGGCGAGCGGGTGAAGGACGTCACCCGGCACCCCGCGTTCCGCCCGATCGTCGAGGTGCGCGCCCGCATCTACGACATGGCGCACGAGGACCATTATCAGGACGTCATGTCGTACTTCGCCGAGGATGTCGGCGAGCGCTGCGCGATCGGGCTGAAGCCGCCGCGCTCGCGTCAGGACTGGATCGACAAGCACGCCGCGGTCGATGCCGTGATGAAGGAGATCGGCGGCGTGGTCACCCGAGTGGGCGACGAGACCGCGGGCGAGATGTGGTCGCTCTACGACGGCCAGGACGTGCTCAACGAGGTCGACCCGCGGTTTGCCGAGAACATCCGCCGCCACGTCGACCTCGTGGTCCGGCACGATCCGTTCCACGTCTCGGCCAACACCGACCCCAAGGGCGACCGCTCCAAGCACCCGCGCGATCAGGACCCGGACATGCTCCTGCACGCGGTCAAGGAGACCGACGCCGGCATCGTGGTGCGCGGCGCCAAGTACGAGACCGCCGCCTCCTACGCCGACCAGGCTTTCGTCAAGCCCACGATCGCGAACTGGGGCGACGAGAAGTATTCCGAGTACGCCCTGGGCTTCATCTGCCCGATGAGCGCGCCCGGGCTCAAGCACATCTGCCGGACGGGCTTCGCCGCGTTCAAGCCCGAGGCCGATTATCCGCTCTCCAACCGGTTCGACGAGGTCGACACGCTGCTGGTGTTCGACGACATGCTGATTCCTTGGGAGGACGTGCTGTTCTACCGGCACACGCGCGCGGCGAGCTTCATCCGCGGCACCCTGCACCGCTACAGCGCGATGGCCTTCGTGCTGCGCATCCAGTACATCGCCGACATGCTGATCGGGGCGGCGCTGTTCAACGTGCGCCAGACCGGCCTCGACAAGCAGCAGGCGGTGCGCGAGAAGCTGGCCGTGCTCGCCTGCTACCGCGAGGGCATCCATGCGCATCTGACCGCCGCGATCGCGCTCGCCGAGGAGAGCCCCTCGGGGCTCATGATGCCCAACCAGTCGCTGCTCTACACCGGCCGGGTGCACGCCTGCACCAGGCTGCCGGAGATGATGCACCTCGCGCGCGAGCTCTGCGGCGGCCAGATCTGCATCACGCCGGACGCCGCCGCCTTCGCCGACCCGGACACCAGGCCCTGGCTCGACAAGTTCTACTCGGTCAACGAGAACTGGCTGGCCGAGGACCGGCGCAAGCTGCTGGCGTTTGCGCGCGACCTGCTCAACTCCGACTATGCCGGGCACAAGCTGACCTTCCAGCTGTTCGCGCAGTCGCCGCCGTTCGCGCATCTGAACGCGGTCTACATGAACTTCGATTTCTCGGGGCCGCTCGACTTCGTGAAGAAGAGTGCAGGCCTGTCCAATCGGGTCAAATGAAAGAAGCGCGTCAGCCGGGAGCAGGTCAAGATGGCGCACATGCGGATCCGCAAGTTCAACACGCGGGACATGTACCCCGGCAAGGCCATGGACAACGACCTCTGCATGGCGGTGCGCGCCGGCAACCGGATCTTCCTGCGCGGCCAGACCGGGTTCGACCTCCAGGGCCACTTCCACGGCGTGGGTGATGCCGCGGCGCAGGCGGAGGTCGCCATGCAGTGCGTCGAGACCCTGCTCGAGGAGGCGGGCTCCAGGCTCTCGCATATCTGCAAGACCACCATCTACATCACCGATCGCGCCGATCGCGAGGCCGTCTACCGGGTGATCGGCAAGTGGCTGAAGGGCGTCTATCCCTGCTCCACCGGGCTGATCGTGAGCGGCCTCGCGCTGCCGGAGATGCTGATGGAGATCGACGTCGAGGCACTCATTCCGGACGAAGAGGCGCAGGCATGACGTTCTCGATCGTCGGGCGGTGTGAGCGCACCGGCATGGTGGGCGTGGCGATCACCACCTCCAGCATCTGCGTCGGCGCGCGCTGCCCCTGGGTGCGAGCCCGAATCGGTGCGGTCGCGACCCAGAACGTCACCCTGCCCAGCATCGGCCTGATGGTGCTCGACGAGATCGAGCGCGGCGCAGACGCCAAGGCGGCGCTGGACGCGGTCATGGCCGGCTCGGTGCAGGCCGAATACCGGCAGGTCACGGTGGTCGACCGACGGGGCGGCGTCGCGCATTTCACCGGAGGGCGGACGCTCGGCCGGCACGCGGTCGCGACCGGCGAGGCCTGCGTCGGCGCGGGCAACCTGCTGAAGTCCAAAGAGGTCCCGGCGGCGATGGTCGAGGTCTTCCAGGCGGAGCACGAGCTGCACCTCGCGGAGCGGCTGATGAGCGCGTTAGAGGAGGGCGTGGCCGCCGGCGGCGAGGAGGGCCCGACCCATTCCGCCGCGCTGCTGGTGGCTGACGAGCAGCCCTGGCCGCTGGTGGATCTGCGCATCGACTGGGACGATCACAACCCGGTGGCTGCGCTGCGCCAGCTCTGGACGGCGTACGAGCCGCAGATGCGGGACTACGTCACGCGCGCCCTCGATCCGGCGTCCGCGCCTGCCTATGGCGTGCCGGGCGATCCATGAGCGTGACGAGGCATCAGCCGGTCTCGTTGCGCGGATCGGCGCCAGCCGGCACGCAACGGGTGCTCCGCGCCGATACGCTGGCAGGCCAGGCGTACCGGCGGATCAAGGAGCTGATCCTCACCGGCGCCATCCCGCCGCTGCACCCGATCGACGAGCGGCAGCTCATGGCCCAGCTCCAGGTCGGGCGGACGCCGATCCGCGAAGCGATCCAGCGCCTCGCCTATGACGGGCTGGTGACGATCATTCCGTTTCGCGGCACTGTGGCTTCGGGCATCGACATGTCCGATCTCGATCAGATCATGGAGACCCGCGTGCCCATGGAGATCCTGGCCGGCCGGCTGGCCGCGCAGCGGATCGTGGACGAGCAGATCTCGCAGCTGCGCGAGCTGGTCAGTGGCTACGATGTGCCAGCACTGTGCGCGGAACGGAACTGGGTCGAGCTCCTGCGCCTGGATCAGGAATTCCACCGGGCGATCGTCGCGATCTCGGCCAACAAGTTCCTGGAGCAGATCCTGGAAAACCTGCGTGATCTGACCTGGCGCTTTTACATCATGTTCTATCGCCGGCACGATCCGCATCCGGACGACGGCTTCAACAACTATGATGAGATCGTGGACGCGCTCGCGGCGCGCGACCCCGACCTGGTCGAGCAACGGCTGAAAGAGCACTTCCGCGGCGGGCGGGCGGTGTTCCCCAAGTGAGCCACAAGGCAACAACGAGGTCAGAAAAGGAGGCTCTTGACATGACCAGCTCTTGGCAGGCGAGCCGGCGCGCCGTCCTGGCGCTCGCGGCCACGGCGCTCCTGGCGGCGGGTGGGAGCGCTGCCGCCCAGGACAAGGAGACGATCAAGCTCGGCTTCATCGGCCCGCTCAGCGGCGGCAACGCGCTGCAGGGGCTGGGCGCGCGCAACGGCTTCCTGCTGGCACTCGAGCAGGCGAACGAGAATGATTACGCCTACCACGTTGAGGGCGAGGTGCTGGACGACGCCTCCGATCCGTCGACCGGCGTCTCGGCCGCCCTCAAGCTGGTCAACGACCCCGACGTGGTGGCCGCGATCGGGCACTGGAACAGCCCGGTGGCGCTGGCGACCACGCCGATTTTCCACGATCATGGCGTGCCGTTCATCATCTGGGGCGCCATCAGCCCGAGCATCACCGAGCAGAACTTCCCGGAGGTGACCCGGACCACGCCCACGCTCGCGCAGGAGAACGAGCCGCTCGCCAGGTGGCTCGTGGAGGAGGCGGGCAAGGAGCGGTTCGCGATCGTCTCGGACACCAGCGACTACGGCAAGCAGAACAGCCGGGCGTTCACGGGCTACATCGAGGCGGCCGGCGGCGAGATCCTCTCGACCGACGAGGCCCCGGTCGGCACCACCGACTTCCGCGCGATTCTCACCAGGGTGCGCTCGCTCCAGCCGGATGCGATCTACTTCGGCGGGGTGATCACCGAGGCCGGGCTGGTGCGCAAGCAGATGGCCGATCTGGGCATGCAGGACATGCCGCTGGTCGGCATCTCGGGCATCTATGACGCCAAGTATCTCGAGATCGCGGGCGACGCCGCCGACGGCACGGTCGTGAGCGTGCCCAAGGTGAGCGAGAACGAGAAGCTGGAGGCCTTCGAGGAGGCCTACGAGGCGGCGAATTTCGACGATCCGGCCGGGCCGTATGCCAAATACGCCTACGATTCCACCAGCATCCTGCTGCGGGTGATCGAGGAGCACGGGCCGGAGGACCGCGAGGCGCTGGCCCAAGCGATCCGCGAGATCGAGTACGACGGCGTGCTCGGCACCACCAGCTTCGACGAGCAGGGGCAGACCCGGATCGAGGTGGTCATGGAGCCCTACGTGGTCGCGGGCGGCGAGTGGGTGCCCTGGGACGAGGCAGAAGGCTCGGGCGACGACTGAAAGATCAAATCGCGGCGCGCGGGTGGCGTCACCGCGCCGACCGGTCCGGCTGCCGCGGCGCTTTGAAAAGCGGTGTGGCGTAGCGTAAGCTTCCCTCACCTACGCAGATGCCGCGGGGAGCGCGAAGATGCGATATTCGGTGCGATCGATCATCGGCGCGGCGGCGCTGGCCGCCGTGATGTGGCAGGGCGTGCCGCTCGCCCAGGCGCAGGAGGTGACCCTCAAGGTTCATCATTTCCTCGGCCCCACGGCGCCGACCCAGACCAGGATGCTGGAACCCTGGGCCGAGCGGGTCGAGGCGCATTCCGGCGGCCGCATCAAGGTCGAGATCTATCCCTCGATGTCGCTCGGCGGCCGGCCGCCGCAGCTGATCCGGCAGGTGCAGGACGGCGTGGTCGACATCGTCTGGACCCTGCCCGGCTACACCCCCGGCCAGTTCCCGCGCGTCGAGGTGTTCGAGCTGCCGTTCGTGCACACCAACGATGCGGTCGCGACCAATCTCGCGATCCAGGACATGTACGAGGAGCATCTGGCCGCCGACTTTCCGGACGTGCACCCGCTGCTCGTCCACGTGCATGCGGGCAACGCCTTTCACATGGTCGACCACCCGATCCGCTCGCTCGACGACGTGAAGGGGCAGAAGATCCGCATCCCGTCGCGCATCGGCGGCTGGATGCTCGAGGCGTTCGGCGCCAATCCGGTCGGCATGCCGGTGCCCGAGGTGCCCCAGGCGCTCTCCAGGAAGGTGATCGACGGCACGCTGATCCCGTTCGAGGTCGCGCTGCCGCTCAAGGTCCACGAGCTGACCAGGAGCTCGACCGAGGGCCCGAACCACATCCGCTTCGGCGCCGCCGTGTTCCTGTTCGCCATGA
The DNA here is from genome assembly GCA_964644915.1 of uncultured Geminicoccaceae bacterium. Classification (GTDB taxonomy): domain Bacteria; phylum Pseudomonadota; class Alphaproteobacteria; order Geminicoccales; family Geminicoccaceae; genus CAZXYL01. The sequence continues at coordinate 2,075 of CAZXYL010000154.1, read as the reverse complement.
ACAGGGAGCGCTACGAGAGCCTGCCTGACGATCTGCGTGCCGTGATCGACCAGAACTCGGACCGGGCGTTTGCCGAGGAGATGGGCCAGGCATGGATGGCGGCGGAAGAGCCGGGCCGCACGGCCGCGCTGGACGCCGGCAACGAGATCATCGAGCTCACGCCGGACGAGCTCGAGCGTTTCCGTGAGGCCTCGATGCCGGTGGTCGAGCGCTGGATCGAGGAGGCTGCGACCCAGGATATCGACGGCGCGGCGCTCTACGCGGCCGCTCTCGAGGCGGTCATGGCGAACGGCCCCGCCCAGTAGGATCCGACCGTCTGCGCACCAGGGTCCGCGCTGCCACGGGCCGCCGGGTGTGGCCCATTGCCTGAGCTTGCGCGGCGGGAGGCGGTAGAGTGGCGCGCGCTGCCCGACTGGTCGTCATGGCCGCCCGGGGCTGGGCGCTGCTCGGCGGGCTCGTGCTCGTCGGCGTCGTCCTGCTCACCGCGACCAGCGTCGTGCTCGACATGCTCTTCCGCCGGCCGCTGCCTGGGGACTTCGAGCTGGTCCAGATCCTGGTGGCGCAGGCTGCGTTCGCGTTCCTGCCCTGGTCGCAGATCCGGCGCGGGCACGTCGTGGTCGACCTCTTCACCATGCGCGCGCCGGCCTGGTTCCAGCGCGGCGCGCAGGCGATGGGCTCGCTCCTCATGCTCCTCCTGGCGCTGCTGCTGCTCTGGCGCATGAGCATCGGGGCGCTCGATTACCACGACCCGGTCTACCCCGAGATCACGCCGATCCTGGGCATCCCGGTCTGGCTGGCGTTCCCGCCGATCCTGGTCTCCCTCCTGCTCTGGGCGGCCGCGAGTGCCGTGACCATGCTCGAGGATCTCCGGGCGCTTCGGGCCGCCCGCGCACCGTGAGCACCGACAGCTGGATCGGGCTCTTCGGCATCCTCGCCCTGTTCGGGCTGATCGCGCTGCGCATCCCGATCGCGCTCGCCATGATCATCGTGGGCTTCGTCGGCACCGGCCTGCTCTCGGGCTTCCGGATCCTGCTCTTCCAGCTCCAGGATCTCGCCTTCGCCCAGTTCTCGATCTACGACCTCTCGGTCGTGCCGCTGTTCATCCTGATGGGGCAGTTCGCCGCCCGTGCCGGGCTCTCGACCGACCTGTTCAACGGCGCCAACGCCTGGCTCGGCCGCTTCAAGGGCGGGGTCGCCATGGCCGCGATCGGCGCCTGCGCGGGTTTCGGCGCGGTCTGCGGCTCCTCGCTCGCCACGGCATCGACCATGGGCCAGGTGGCGCTGCCGGAGCTGCGCCGGCTGAACTACCGACCCTCGCTCGCCACCGGCGTGCTCGCGGCCGGTGGCACGCTCGGCATCCTGATCCCGCCCTCGGTGGTGCTGGTGGTCTACGCGATCATCGTCGAGGCCAACATCGTGACCATGTTCATGGCCGCCTTCGTGCCGGGCCTGCTCGCGGTCCTGTTCTTCATGGCCACGATCGCGATCTACGTCCGCCTCTTCCCCGGGTCGGGCCCCGCGGGCCAGCGCGTCTCCCGGAGCGAGCGCCGGGCCGCCACGGTCCGGCTTGCCCCCGTCCTCGTCATCTTCGGCCTGGTCATCGGCGGCATCTACTTCGGCTTCTTCAACCCGACGCCCGCCGCCGCCATCGGGGCGCTCCTGGTCGGGATCTACGGCATCGGGGTCCACCTGGCCGGCGGGCGCGGGCTCGACCTCCTGAGTTTTCGCGAGGCGCTCCTCGAGACCGCGGTGATCACCGCGATGATCTACCTCGTGCTGCTCGGCGCCGAGGTGCTCAAGATCTTCTTCACCCGCTCCGGCCTGCCGATGCTCGCGGTCGAGGCGATCGTGGCTGCGGGCCTCTCGCCGGTCGTGGTGCTGATCGCGATCCTGATCGCGTTCATCGTGCTCGGCTGCCTCATGGACAGCCTCAGCATGATCCTGCTCGCGATCCCGTTCTTCTGGCCGATCCTCGCGGGCATGGACTTTGGCCTGCCGCCCGAGGACGTGAAGGTCTGGTTCGGCATCCTGGCGCTGATCGTGGTCGAGCTCGGCCTGATCACCCCGCCCGTGGG
>CAZXYL010000153.1:0-6603 GCA_964644915.1 uncultured Geminicoccaceae bacterium | reverse complement strand
CAGCCTGTGCAACGTGCGCTACACGGCGGTCCAGTACGCGCTGCTCACCTCCTTCATGCAGCTGCTCGGCAAGTTCCTGATCACGCCGTCCTCGGGCTTCCTGGTCGAGTGGATGGGCTGGATCCCGTTCTTCCTGTTCTCCAGCGCAGCGGGCATCCCGGCCCTCCTCCTCCTGTGGTGGCTGTGGCGGCGCGTGGCCGTGCCCGAGCCCGTGCCGGCCGCCGCGCGCGCCTGAGCCGGAAGCGCGCAAGCTCCAGATAAACTGGAGAAAAAGGTCAGGCGGCCTGTAAGCCGGGTTCTGTCCCCGAGGCGGACCTCGGGGGATGACCATTCCTCTGGGACGCCCGTTGCCGGGCGCCTCGCGCGACCGACCCGGACGACTGGCCCGGAAACCGGCCTGCCCGCGAACGGGCGCGTCGTCCCTACTTGGTCTTGCTCCCGGTGGGGTTTACCGTGCCACCGCCGTCGCCGGCGGCGCGGTGCGCTCTTGCCGCACCCTTTCACCCTCACCCGCAGACCCGCCCGAAAAGGGCGGAAATCCCGGCGGGCGGACTGCTCTCTGTGGCACTTTCCCTGGGGTCGCCCCCGCCGGGCGTTACCCGGCACCGTGTTTCCCGTGGAGCCCGGACTTTCCTCCCCCGCGCGGGGCGCGGGAGCGGTCATCCGGCCGCCTGACACCCCTTATATCGTAAGTGCTTAGCGCTCTTGCAACGGCACAAGCGCGAGCAGGCCGTCGAGGCGCGCGAGGGTGCCGGCATCCGGCTCTCCGTCGACGACCTCTGGCCGGAAGTGGCGCTGAAAGGCGGCGATGACCTCGCGCGTGGCCCGATCGAGCGCGCCATTTGGCGTCACGGCGTAGCCAAAACGCGCCAGCAGACGCTGCAGATCGGCGACGGAACGCGCCGTTCCCGCACCATCGCGCGGCCAGAGGCCGATCCCGGCGCCGGCGAGCCGCCGCCAGTCGAACAGCTCGCCCGGATCCTGCTTGCGCGCGGGCGCGACGTCGCTGTGCGCGAGCACGCGCCGGGGCGGGATCGGCCACCGTCCCAGGATCTCCCGACAGAGCTCGATACAGGCGCGGTACTGCGCCTCGGTGAACGGCCGGTAGCCCCACTCGTGGCCGGGGTTGACCAGCTCGATGCCGATCGAGCAATCGTTCAGGCGCTCGCGGCCCTGCCAGCGGCTCACCCCGGCGTGCCAGGCGCGCATCTCCTCCGCCGCCAGCGCCACCACCGTGCCGTCCTCGTCGACCAGCCAGTGCGCGCTGACCCTGGCCGCGGGATCGCACAGCCGCTCCAGCGCCGCCTCGGCGCTCGGCATGCCGGTGTAGTGCAGGATCAGCATATCCACCGCGCAGCCGGGCGGCCGCTGATCGAAGTTGGGCGAGGGGCAGCGCCGCATCATCAAACCAGCGTGTTGTCGCTCGCCGACCTTAGCGCTATCCACATGCAACGGATAGCGGGCGTGCAACCACTGGGGGAGCGATGGCCGAGGCACCTTCGCGCGTCAGCACGCGGATCGACTTCGACGCCGACGGCAAGCAGTTCGGGGTCCTGAACGTCCCCTACTCGCACAACCAGTCCGCCTGGGGTGCCGTGCGCGTGCCCCTGATCGTGATCAAGAACGGCAACGGGCCGACGCTGCTGTTCGTCGGCGGCAATCACGGCGACGAGTACGAGGGCCCGATCGCGCTGACCAAGCTCGCCCGCGGCCTGGAGCCCGAGCAGATCACCGGCCGGCTGATCCTGCTGCCGGCGCTCAACCTGCCGGCAGTGCTCGCGGCGACCCGCGTCTCCCCGATCGATCAGATCAACATGAACCGGGCCTTCCCCGGCGATCCCATGGGCACGCCGACGCTCATGGTCGCGGACTACGTCGCCCGTTACATCCTGCCGCTGTGCGATGCCGTGATCGACCTGCACTCCGGCGGCAAGACCCTGAACTTCGTCCCGTTCGTCGGCATGCACGTGCTCTCCGATTCGCAGCTCATGGCGCGCACGCGTGCCGCCCTGCTCGCATTCGGGGCGCCGCTCAGCCTGATCATCGAGGAGCTCGACACCGTGGGCATGCTGGACACCGCGGTCGAGGACATGGGCCGGGTGTTCCTGTTCACCGAGCTCGGGGGCGCCGGCTCCGCGACGCCGGGGACCGTGGCGCTGGCCGAGCGCGGGCTCATGAACATGCTGCGCCACTTCGGCCTGATGGAGGGCGAGCCCGAGGCGTCGCCGACGCGCTTCATGCACAGCCCCGACGCCTCGCACTTCGTCATCGCCGACGACAGCGGCGTCCTGGAGATGCTGGTCGAGCTCGGCACCGAGGTGGAGGAGGGCCAGCCGGTGGCGCAGATCCACGACGTGCAGAAGCCCGGCCACGACCCGGTCACCTACCAGGCCGAGCGGACGGGGCTCCTGATCGGTCGCCACTGGCCGGGGCTGATCAAGCCCGGGGACTGCCTGGCCGTGATCGCGACCGACCTGCCGGGCAGCGCTGAGCGGGCCTGACCCACCCCACCCCTTCCTCCCATCCACAGGGGAGGAGGTCATAGGCTCGCGACTTTTCCCCTCCCCCTTGCGGGGCAGAGTGGGTCGTCGATGTCAGGCGACCGCGCGGGTCTCGATCTCGGCGACCTCGGGCGGGGCGAGCCTCCGCTCGTCCGGCAGGGCGGCGAGCCGGCTGCCGTCGCCGCCGGCCCTCGCCACCTCGAACATGGCGTCCTCCGCCGCCTCGAGCAGCGCGCCGAGCGCGCGGCCATGGAGAGGGTAGAGCGCGATCCCGACACTGGCGCTCAGATGGACCGCCTCGCCCTCGATCGTGAACGCCGGGGCCAGGGCCTCGCGGACCTTGGCCGCGAGCACCCGGGTCGGCTCGATCTCGGCCAGCCCCTCGAGCAGGGCGGCAAAGCCGCGCTCACGGGTGCGGGCCAGCGTGTCCGAGCGGCGGAAGCTCGCCTTCAGGCGGTCGGCCGCGGCCGAGAGCAGGAGATCGCCGAAGGCCGCACCCCGATCCTCGGCAAAACGGAGGAAATGGTCGAGCTCGATCGCCATGAGCGCCAGCTGCTGCCCTTGGCGGTCCGCCCGCGCCGTGGCGCGCTCGAAGCGCTCCTCGAGCAGCAGGCGATTGGGCAGGCCGGTGAGCTCGTCGTGACGCGAGAAGCGGATCCGGCGCTGCTCGAGCCGCTTGCGCTCGATCGCCGTGAGGATCGAGCGCTCCATGAGCTTGCGATCGAGCAGGCCCTTGGCCAGGAAGTCCTGGGCGCCGCCACGCACCGCCTCACGGGCGAACAGCACGTCCTCCGCGCCGAAGCCGCTGAGCACCACGATCGGCACCTCCGGCGCGCGCTCCTGGATGCCGTGGACCGTCGCCAGACCCTGCGAATCCGGCAGCATGAGATCGAGCACGACGGCATCGAACCGACCCTGGCCGAGTTGCTCCGCGGCCTCGCTCAGCCGCTCGACATGCGTGATCTCGAAGGCGCCGGACACGCCGAGCAGGGATCGGACGATGCGCGCGTCGATCTCGCTGTCCTCGACCAGCAGGATCCTGAATCTCTCGCTCTGCGAGCTCTCGAACACGGCAGATCTCCCTTGGGGCCCGAGGGCGCGCCCCGGCCGACTCAACCAGTGAATGAGCCGGAAGATCGCCGTTGTTGGTTAAGACACCGTTAATGGGCGAGACGTCCCAGCGCCGGCGCTGGCCGCTTGTCGGCGCATGCGGCGAGGGCTAGCCTGAGCGCTGCGAAAACCTCGCGTTTTCTGGACACGACGCCCATGGACATGGCCGTCAACCCGCCGGCGCTGCTCGTCGACGACCTGCACAAGAGCTTCGGCCCGCTCGAGGTCCTCAAGGGCGTCTCGCTGAGCGCCAGGAACGGCGACGTCATCTCGATGATCGGCAGCTCGGGCTCGGGCAAGAGCACGCTGCTGCGCTGCATCAACCTGCTCGAGACGCCGGATTCGGGCCAGGTCCACGTCGGCGGCGAGCTGATCCGGATGGTCAGGACGCGCAATGGCACGAGGCCCGCGGACCCGCGCCAGGTGGACCGGATCCGCACGCGGCTCGGGATGGTGTTCCAGAGCTTCAATCTCTGGTCGCACATGACCGTGCTCGAGAACGTGATCGAGGCGCCGGTGCACGTCCTGAAGCGGCCGCGGGCCGAAGCGGTCGAAGCCGCCGACCGGCTGCTCGCCAAGGTCGGCATCGCGGACAAGCGCGACCACTATCCGGCACACCTCTCGGGCGGCCAGCAGCAGCGGGCGGCGATCGCGCGCGCGCTCGCCATGGAGCCGCAGCTGATGCTGTTCGACGAGCCGACCTCGGCCCTCGATCCCGAGCTGGTGGGCGAGGTCCTGCGCGTGATGCGCGATCTCGCCGAGGAGGGCCGGACGATGCTGATCGTGACGCACGAGATCGGCTTCGCGCGCGAGGTCTCGACGCGGACCGTGTTCCTGCATCAGGGCCGGATCGAGGAGGAGGGGCCGCCCAAGGATGTGTTCGGCAACCCGCGCTCCGAGCGCCTGCGCCAGTTCCTCGCGAGCCACCTCTAGCGTGGCTTCAGGAGATCGTTCAGCGCCGCACGGGCCTCCGGGATCGCGCCGGCGCAAAAGCCGAGCACGGCGGCCACGATGGTCGCCTGCTGCGGGTGGCCGCGCACCCAGGCCAGCGCCGCGGCCAGGGCATCGCCCTCGCCGGCCTTTCCCTCCGGCGCTTCGTGTGGCGGCAGCGGCCGGCTGAGCCGCCAGGCGACCAGGCACAGGCCGCCCGCCAGCAGCAGGATGGTCGAGCCGGTGATCAGGCGCACCCAGGCCGGATGCAGCACCGTGAGCAGCGCCAGGCTCAGCGCATCGATCAGGTGGACGACGGCGGCGATCGCGAGGCCGGTCGCGACGATCAGGAGCGCCAGCGCGAGCGCGATGCGGCGCGGGCTGAAGCGCGGCAGGCCCAGGAGCCCGGCGAGGGCGCGCACGGACGGCAAGGCGGCGTCAGCGGCGGTTGAAGATGCGACCGAGCAGCAGGCCGACCGCGAACGCTATAGCGAGGCTGACCAGCGGCCGTTCCTCGATCTGCTCCTCGACCTTGCGCAGGCTCTCCCGGCCGCTCGCCTGGGCGCCGGTGGCGATGCGGTCGAGGCGCTTGCGCAGGGCTTCGATCTCCGCCTCGGCCCGGGTCGATGCCGTGCCCTTGAGCGTGTCCAGGACCGCGACGAGGTCCTTGCGCAGCGCGTCCATGTCGGCCTTGATCGCATCGACGTCGCGCTTGAGCCCGTCCTCGATCGAGCTTTTGGCTTCGGCCATCGTCATCTCCCACCGCTGTCACTGTGTATCGTCTCGCGAACACGATCGCTTTGCAATTCTCGCGTGCGCCGCCGGTCGAACTCCTTGCCCCGCGTTTGTCTTGACAAGCCGGCTCGCGGAACGGGACAACGATCGATCGAACAACGACAAGCAGGGAGTGGCACCGGTGCCCAAGCACACAGTGATCGCGGGTCTCGCATTGGCCGTGGGCGTCGGCATCGCCTGCGGCCCGGCGGCGGCCCAGGACTGGGAGAAGGTCAGGATCGCGACCGAAGGCGCGTATCCGCCCTGGAACTCGACCGACAGCTCGGGCCAGCTGATCGGTTTCGAGATCGACCTCGCAAACGACCTCTGCCGGCGCATGGAGGTCGAGTGCGAGATCATGGCCCAGGATTGGGAGGGCATCATCCCCTCGCTCCAGGCGGGCAAGTACGACGTCATCATGGCGGGCATGTCGATCACCGACGAGCGCAAGCAGGTGATCCAGTTCACGGACTCCTACGCCGCCACGCCCGCCCGCTTCGCGGTGCTGGAGGACAGCGAGCTGGCAGGCTTCCAGAGCGAGCTCGACCGCCTCGAGCTCGACGAGGTCGAGCCGGCGGAGCAGGCGGCGATCGATGAGCTCAAGGAGCTGCTTGACGGCAAGACCATCGGCGTCCAGGTCGCGACCACGCACGCCAACTTTCTCGAGCATTTCATGGGCGGCGCGGTCGAGATCCGCAAATACGACACGCAGGAGAACCTCGACCTCGACCTGCAGGCGGGCCGCCTCGATGCGGCGCTCGCGTCGATGAGCTACTGGCAGCCGCTCATGGAGACCGAGAAGGGCGAGCATTTCGCGGTGATCGGCCCGGGCATGATCGGCGGGCCGTTCGGCGCGGGCGTCGGCGTCGGCATCCGCCAGGACGACGGGGAGCTGGTCGAGATGTTCAACCGGGCGATCGCCGAGGCGAAGGAGGACGGCACCATCGCCGAGCTGTCACAGAAGTGGTTCGGCTTCGACGCCTCGGCCTGATCCGAGAGCGACGCGCCGGCGCACGCGTCCGGGGCTTCGCCTTCGGGCCTCGCGCGGGAGGAGGACACATGCAGCGACATCCGATCATGGCGCCGGTCGTGGCGCTCGGCCTGGCTCTCGCGGCCGCGAGCGCCGAGCTGTCGGAGCAATGGTTCGGCTTCGACGCGTCCAGCTGAGCCCGGGCGCATGACGGGCGGGCGGCGGTCGCCCCCGGCGGTGCCGGCCGCTCTCGCATGGCTCCCGAAGGAGCCTTAGCCCCGTGGAGCTGCTGGCCTTCGGCGATGCCGGCTGGGGCGA
>CAZXYL010000152.1:0-1656 GCA_964644915.1 uncultured Geminicoccaceae bacterium | reverse complement strand
TCTGCCCCTGGAACTGCGGGTTCGGGATGAACAAAGAGAGCATGACGCAGGCGCCCGAGAGCAGGTCCTCGGGCGTGATCTGCGTGGCCTTCTTGACCCCCGTGAGCTCGCCGTAAGCCTTGAGCGCGCGCACCAGCGCAGCGCGCAGCGCCTGCTCGTGACTGCCGCCCTGGGGTGTGGGCACGGTGTTGCAGTAGAGCCCGAGATACGGCTCCTCGTCGAGCGGCCAGGACATCGCCCACTCCGCGCGGCCCTGGCCGTCGGCGAGCTCGGCCTGGCCGACGAAGGGCAGGTCGGTCACGCACTCCCGTCCGGCGAGGATGCTCTCGAGGAAGTCCTGCAGGCCGGCGGGAAAATGGAACACCTCGCGCTCGGGCACGCCGGCTGTGCCCGCGAGCAGGGCGGCATCGCAGTGCCAGCGGATCTCGACGCCGCGGTAGAGATACGCTTTGCTGCGCGCCATGCGGTGCAGGAGCTGCGGTCGAAAGCGCGCGTCGGCGCCGAAGATCTCGCGGTCGGGCCGGAAGCGGACCATGGTGCCGCGCCGGTTCGAGACGCTGCCCACGAGCTCGAGCTCGCCCTGCGGCGTGCCGCGCGCGTAGGTCTGGCGCCAGAGCTGGCGGCCCCGCGCGACCTCGACCTCCAGGTGCTCCGCCAGCGCGTTGACGACCGACAGGCCCACGCCGTGCAGCCCGCCCGCGGTCTGGTACACCCTGGCGCCGAACTTGCCGCCCGAGTGCAGCGTGGTCAGGATCACCTCCAGCGCCGAGCGGTCCGGGAACTTGGGGTGCGGCTCGACCGGGATGCCGCGACCGTTGTCGCGCACCGTGACCGAGCCGTCGGCAGCGAGCGCGAGCTCGATCCAATCGGCGTGGCCGGCCACCGCCTCGTCCATGGCGTTGTCGAGCAGCTCGGCGACCAGGTGGTGCAGCGCCCGCTCGTCGGTGCCGCCGATGAACATGGCGGGCCGCCGCCGCACCGGCTCGAGCCCTTCGAGGACCTCGATGTCGGCGGCGGAATAATCTGCGGGGGTGGCGCTGTGGCGCGGTTCGCGCTTCACGAGATCATGCATACGCGCTTATATGCCGGAAGCGCGCTGGAAAGACAAGGCGTCAGGCCATATGCTGTGGGCCATGCGTGAGGCAGCGCAACATGTAGCGCGAGCGCGCGAGCGATGAATGTCGCCCGCCTGGTCCGGCGCCGGCATCCTGGTCGCGATCCTGATCCCAACCTTCGCTGAGGGCGCACCGCATATGCCCGAGGACGTGATCGAGAAGCGGGTCGAGGATCGCGGCGAGCCCGCGGTGCGCACGCTTGCCATGCCGGCGGACACCAACCCGTCCGGCGACATCTTCGGCGGCTGGGTGCTGGCGCAGATGGACATCGCCGCCGGCATCGTCGCCGCGCAGCGCGCCCGCGGCCGCATCGCCACCGTGGCGCTGGACGGCATGGCCTTCCACAAGCCGGTCTACGTGGGCGATCTGGTGAGCTGCTACGCGAAGGTCAGCCATGTCGGCCGGACCTCGATCACGGTCCAGGTCGACACCTTCGTCCTGCGTCAGCGCACCGGCGACGAGGTCAAGGTCACGGAGGGCCGCTTCACCATGGTCGCGATCGACGAGGCGGGCCGCCCTCGTCCCGTGCCGCCACCGCTTT
>CAZXYL010000151.1:0-6603 GCA_964644915.1 uncultured Geminicoccaceae bacterium | reverse complement strand
TTGTACTCGGGCGTCACGATCAGCAGCGCGTCGGCGGCGCGGATCGCCTCGCGGAAGGCCTCGACCGGCGGCGGGAAGCCCTGCTGCTTCACATCCTCGTTGTAGGGCTCGATCGGGGCAATATCGAAGGTCTCGATGCTCACGCCCGGGGGTGCCAGCTCCAGCGCCGCCCGGAGCGCAGCGGTGTTGTACGAGCCCTTCCTGAGGCTGCCGGAGATTCCCAGCACCTTGATCGGATCTTCCGCCATGCGTGCTCTCCCTCGCGCGACCGCCGCGGTCCGCGCTCGTCCGCCGGTGATACACCAACGCGTCGGGCAGCGGATCACTTCACGACCACGGCGCGACGCCGCGGACGCACTTAACCGGATGCGAACCAACGCGGTTCAGCCTGCGCCGGCGCCGATGGCCGAGGAGGAAGCCAAGCGATGAGCCGCGAGCGGACAACCCTGTGCTACGGCATCGCGGTCGCGACCGGGGTCCTGGCGTGGGTCGGGCCCCTGCTCATCGCCGGCATCGCCGGCGGCGAGCTCGGCCGAACGATCCGGCGCGAAGCCTGGGATCTCGATCTCTGGTGGACGACGGGCCTGCCGCTCGGCTGGCTCGTCGCGGGCGTGCTCGGTTGGCTCAGACCGGTGCGGATCTGGCGCTGGCCGCTCACCATCATCGGCACGCAGTTCGTCTGCGCCTTGGTGCTCTCGCGCAGCGGCCTGTCGCTCTTGCCGTTCGCGCTCGTCTTCATGCTGGTGCTCACGCTGCCCGGGCTGCTGGCCGCTTGGCTCGGGCGGACCCTGCGTCGCTTCTGCCGCATCGGGGCGGAGAGCCGTTAAGGGCCCGTCGCGCGCAGCCGCCAGGGGCCTGAGAGGTCGGGACGAACCCCGTCGTCCGGCCGAGCGCGATATCACGACCGAGGCACCGCAAAAAGACCGGAACTTTAACGCGGGGTCGGCGTTCGCCGGCAGAGTCACGACACTATTCGCGTCACATCTCAGAATCGAGGGAGAGCAGAGATGACGCCTTCGCGTTTACGGGGCTTGCTCTTGGCCACGAGCGGCGTCGCGCTGTTCATGGCAGGGCCGGCCGTCGGCCAGCAGCAACAGCAGCAGCAGGCCGGGGAGTGCGCCCAGCAGCTCGATCAGATGGAGAATCAGATCGCGCAGGGCAATCTCGAGCAACAACGCCAGGAGGACATCCGGCAGGTCATCGACGGGGCGCGCACCCTGGCCGAGACCGGCGATGAGGAAGGCTGCATGCGCGTGGTCGCCGAGCTCGACAGCCTGATGCAGACTCTGGAGGAGACGGGCCAGCTCGCCGCGCCCGCGGAGGCTCCCGCCGAGGAGCCTGCAACCGCGGAGGCGCCCGCCGAGGAGCCTGTCGCGGCCGAGGCACCCGCTGAGGAGCCCGCAACGGCGGAGGCACCCGCCGAACAGCCCGTAGCGGCAGAGGCGCCGGCCGAGGAGCCTGCGACCGCGGAAGCACCCGCTGAGGAGCCTGCAACCGCGGAAGCGCCGGCCGAAGAGCCCGTAGCGGCAGAGGCACCGGCGGAGGAGCCTGCAACGGCTGAGGCGCCCGCCGAACAGCCGGGCCAGCAGACGCTGCAACAGGTGCAGCAGCACGTGCAGCAGGCCCAGCAGGCGCTGCAGCAGCAGGATATGGAGCAGGCTCAGCAGGAGCTGCAGCAGGCCGAACAGCAGCTCCAGCAGGCGTTGCAGGAGGTGCCCGAGGACCAGCAGCAGCAGCTCCAGCAGGTCCAGCAGTCGCTTGAGCAGGCCCGGCAGGCCCTCGAGCAGCAGGACATGCAGCAGGCCGAGCAGGCCCTGCAGCAGGCCGACCAGCCCCTGCAGCAGCTGGCGGCGGCCCAGCCGGGCGAGGCTGAGGCCGAGGAAACCATGCAGGCCGACGTCGAGGCCGAGATCCAGATCCAGCAGCCAATGCCGCAGGTGACGGTGCGCCAGGCGCAGCCGCAGATCACGGTGCACATTCCGCGGCCCGTGATCACGGTCGAGATGCCGGAGCCGCAGATCCAGGTGCAGATGCCGGAGCCCGAGGTGCAGGTGCAGATGCAGCAGCCGCAGGTCCAGGTCACTGAGGCCGAGGGGGAGGCGCAGCTGCAGGCGCAGGAGGGCGAGCAGGCCCAGGCTCAGGTCACGATCGAGCAGGCCGAGCCGCAGGTCACCGTGGAGCAGGAGGAGCCTGAGGTCCGCTTCGTCGAGGCCGGCCAGCAGCAGCCCGGCGAGCAGCAGCAGATGGCGGAGCCCGGCGAGCAGCCTGGCCAGCAGCAGGTCCAGCAGGTCGAGCAGCAGCTTGACCAGGCCGAGCAGGCCCTGCAGCAGGAGGACTTCCAGACGGCCGACCAGGCGCTTGATCAGGCGGCGCAGTCGATCCAGGAGGTCATGCAGCAGGTCGACGAGCAGCAGCAGCAAGCGCTCCAGGAGACCGAGCAGGGCATCGAGCAGGCGCGCCAGGCGATCCAGCAGCAGGACGCGCAGGGCGCCCAACAGGCGCTCGAGCAGGCGCGTCAGCCGCTGCAGGAGGTCCGGGCGCAGGCGCCGGCGGAGCAGCAGCAGCAGGCCCAGCAGCAGCAGCCGGTGGAGGCTCAGGAGCAGCAGGCTCAGCAGCAGACCACCGATCAGCAGCAGGCCCAGCAGCAGCCGATGGAGCAGGAGGCCCAGGAGCAGCAGCAGGTGGTGGCCGAGGACCCGCTCGCGGGGCTCCCGGCGAGCGACGTGCTCGGCGCCACGGTGGTGAACGAGCAGGGCGAGACCGTCGCCGAGGTGGTCGACCTGGTGAAGGAGCCGGGCGCGCCCGACGACGAGCTGCATGCGGTCCTGAGTGTCGGCGGCTTCCTCGGCCTTGGCGCCAAGGAAGTCGTGGTGCCGATGCAGGAGCTGCAGCTGACGCAGGAGAACGAGATCCTGCTCGCGGGCTACACTGAGGACGACCTCAGGAACATGCCCGAGTACGACGAGACCCAGTACGAGCCGACCCAGCAGGCGGGCGTGGAGCAGCAGGGGCAAGCCCAGCAGCCGCCGGCCCAGCAGCAGCAGTAATACGTCGAGGCGCGTATCAGCGCCCGACCACGGTACCCCGGCCCCCGCCCGACGGCGGGGGCCGTTCTCTTATCGGCCATCGCGGGGCACCGCGCCTCGTCGCGGGGGGAACCGCCCGGCCCGGGACCGCGTTCGCGGGGCGGCGCGGCAGAGCCGCCGATGACCCCCGAGGAGGAGCGGGCCGCCGGCCAGCAACAGATGCCTGCACAGCAGCCGTAATCGAGCGCGCACCGCCCAGCTCTCGAGCCTCGGATCCGGGCCGGCTGCGGCGCTTCTCTTGCTCCGGGGGCGCCGGTAAGGACGGCCGCCGCCAGACTGCCGTTGGCAGGAACTTTTTCCGCCATCGCGCGTTCGCCAGGCAAGGGCGTATCGGGGTTTCGCATCACAAAATCGAGGAGTGGACGATGAAGGTCACCGGACTGAGGACGTTGCTCATGGCCGGCACGGGGCTCGCCATGGTCTCCGCCATGCCGGCGCTCGCGCAGCAGCAGCAGCAGCCGGCTCAAGAGCAGCAGCCGGCCGTGGCGCAGGACCAGCAGCAGTGCGTGGAGCGCCTCGACCAGATCGAGCAGCAGATCTCGCAGGCTCAGCTGGAGGCCGAGCAGCAGGGCGATATCGAGGAGATCCTCGAGGGCGCCCGGACGCTGGCGGAGCAGGGTGACGAGCAGGGCTGCATGAGCGTGGTTGCGGAACTCGAGCAGGTCGTGGTGACGCTCGAGGACGCCGGCCGACTGGAGACCGAGCCGCAGGCCGCCGAGACGGAGATGCAGCCGGCCGAGACGGAGGCCGAGGTGACCGAGACCGAGGTGCCGGTCGAGCTCGAGACCACGGACACCCAGCCGGAGGCCGAGGTGACCGAGGGCGAGCCCACCGATCCGGCGCAGCCCGAGGCCGAGGTGACCGAGGCGGAGCCCACCGAGCCGGCTGCCGCGGCAAGCCCGCTGGCCGCCATGTCGGCCGACGACCTGATCGGCACCAGCGTGGTCAACGAGCAGGGTGACACGATTGGCGAGATCGTCGATCTCGTGACCACGCCGGACGAGCAGATGCACGCCGTGCTGAGCGTCGGCGGCTTCCTCGGCATCGGGGCCCGGGAGGTTGTGGTGCCGCTCGAGGAGTTCCAGATCGGGGCGGACGACGAGGTCGTGCTCGCGGGCATGACCGAGGACGCGCTCCAGCAGATGCCGGAGTACGACGAGACCCAGTATCAGGCGCAGCAGCAGCAGTAACGGATTGGTCCGCGGGTCGCCTTGTCCAGAGCCGGGCGACCCGCTCGCAGCTTTTGCAGCCTCCGCCGTGCGGGGGCTTTCTTTTTCGTGGCCATCAGGCGCGCTTGACGAGCCAGAGGCTGCTCTCGAGGCCCGGCGCCGGGCTGGGCAGCTCGGCCAGGATGCCATCCGCGAGCCACTCGGGCCGGCGGGTGGCCAGCCAATGACTGGCGAACACCAGCTCGTAAGCGCCGCCCTGGAGCAGAGCGCCCAGCGCCGCCTGCTCGTTGTAGCCGCGCCAGGCCCAGCTCTCTGGATAAGCATCCGGCAGGAAGACGTCGTGGAAATGCACCAGCGTGCCGGGCGCGAGTGCCGGCAGGATGGTGTTCAGCACCCGGTCGACGTCCGTCCCGGGCATCAGGATGTGGCTGGAATCGACGAACAGCATGTCGCCCGCCACGAGCGCCTCGAAGCATGAGGCCGGCGCGTCCTGGAGCACGGCTTCGATCCAGCGCACCGGCAATCCTTCGAGCACCGCGCGCGGTCCCGGATCGATGCAGGTGAGCTGGGTCTCGAGTGCCTGATCCCGGATCGCCCGCGCGAGGAAGCGGGTCGAATGGCCGGAACCGACCTCGACGATGCAGCGCGGCTTCACATGGCGGACCATGGCGTAGGCGGCCGCGGCATCGAGCCTGGGGAACCAACCCTGATCGAAGCGGGGCTCCGGGGCCGGGCCGCACAGGCGCGCTAGCGCCGGCGCCTGGCGGTCGATCTCGCGCAGGATTTCCATGAACGACCGCTCGGCCGCGGCGAACAGCGGCTCGAGGGCCGGATAGGGCCCGGCGCGCACCCGCGCGGCATAGCGATAGGGCACGAAGAAGCCCAGTCGCCGCAGCCCGAGCACGGTCGCGAGCCCGAACCCCAGCCGTCGCAGCTGGCTCCGCAGTCGGCGCATGCAAACGGCGGGGGCTTGGCGTGGTCCTCAGAGATGGAGGACCACGCCTTCTCTCGCTACCCGGGAGCCGGGCATGGCGCAGTCGAGCTCGTCGGCGATGCGGTCGAGGTCCTCGTCGCAATGTTCCGGATCGTGGTGGAAGGCGACCATGCGCTTGACCGACGCGGCCTTGCACAGCCGCACGCCCTCCTGCCAGGTGGAATGGCCCCAGCCGCGAAAGCGGTCGTACTCGGCCTCGGTGTAGGTCGCATCGTAGATCACGAGCTCGCTGCCGCGGATCAGGTCGAGCACCGTTTCGTCGAGGGTGCCTTCGCGGTGCTCGGTATCGGTCACGTAACAGGCCGAGCGGCCGGCGAACTCGATCCGATAGCCGGTGGCCCCGTTGGGGTGGTTGAGGGGTGCCGTGCGCAGCACCACCCCGGGCGCGGGCTCAAGCACCGTTCCCGCGGCGAAGTCGTGGAAGGCGATGCACGCGTGCATGATCTCCAGCGGTACCGGGAAGATCGGCGCGCGCATGAGGTCGGACAGCACGGCCTGCAGGCTGCCGGGCTGGCCGCCCATGTGGCCGGCCCAGAGCTCGAAGCAGTTGGCGGGATCGTAGGCCGGGCGGAAGAAGGGGAAGCCGTTGATATGGTCGATGTGGGTGTGGGTGAGAAAGATGTGCGCCTTGAGCGCGTGCTGACCGTTGAGGCTCATGCCGAGCGCGCGCAGACCGGTGCCGGCGTCGAAGATCAGGCGCTGGGCGCCGCACATGACCTCGACGCACGCCGTGTTGCCGCCATAGCGCAAGGTGGCGGCACCGGGGCAGGGAATGGTCCCGCGCACGCCCCAGAAGCGCAGCCAGAAGTTGTCGCTTTTCCCAGCCATTCCACCTGCCTCGTACAGCACACAACAGGATTTTGTGTCCGAGCACAAGCGACTCGCCAAAGGCTACGGCGCATCTATGCATGGGGACTCGCCGGGTTCATGGCGGTAGAGAAAGTAGCGCTCCGGCGCGATGCCACCGGGCGGCGGCTGGCGCGCCAGGCGCGTGTCGTACAAGGGCTGATCGGCGACCACCCAGGCGCCGGCGACGAGCACGGCCGGGAGCGTCTTGGCCAGCCAGGCCGCGAGCGCCGCGTTCGCGGCGGCATCGCCCGTGCCCATGTCGGTGTGCGCGAGCGCGGCGAGCGCGGGCAGGCGCCGGCGCGCGGCGGGCAGGGTTTCCTGAATGTCGCCGAGGAGGAGGTGCGCGGCATCGGGGATGCAGGCGGGGTGCGCGCGCACCTCGCGCTCGAACACGAAGATCTCGCGCTCCGGCATCAGCTCGCGCAGGTGATCGTAGGTTCTACCGTTGCCCAGGCCGAGCTCGAGCACCGGCCCGGGCACGTCACGGATGTGTGCCGCCGCCATG
>CAZXYL010000150.1:0-6283 GCA_964644915.1 uncultured Geminicoccaceae bacterium | reverse complement strand
TCCTCGACCATGACCCGGCCGCCGCCCTCGTTCTCCTCGGCCGGCTGGAAGATGAAGTAGACGGTGCCGTCGAAGTTGCGCGTCTCGGCCAGATAGCGCGCGGCACCCAGCAGCATGGTGGTATGCCCGTCGTGGCCGCAGGCGTGCATCTTGCCGGGAGTCCTGGAGACGTAGGGGCGGTCCGTCGCCTCCTGGATCGGCAGGGCGTCCATGTCGGCGCGCAGGCCGATCGCGCGCGCGCCGGAGCCCGCTCGCAGCACGCCGACCACGCCGGTGCGGGCGAGGCCCGTGTGCACCTCGTCGAGGCCGAAGCCGGACAGCTTCTCGGCCACCAAGGCAGAGGTCCGCTGCTCCTCGAACGCGATCTCGGGATGCGCGTGCAGATCGCGCCGCCAGGCCGTCAGGTCGGCGTGGAACTCGCCGATGCGGTTGATTATCGCCATGGCCCTCGTCCGCCGCGCCCTCTGTTGTGCGAATTCGATTCGGCGCAGTATAAAGCTTGGCAATCGGATTGAAACCAAAGGAGCAGGGGGCGTCAGATGACTGACAGGCTTAGCTCTAGATACCGCCGGCGGCTGTCCCTCACCGCAGCCGCGCTCGCTGTAACCGGCCTGGCCGCGGGGCCGGCCATGGCCCAGGAGGTGCGGATCGGTGCGATCATGTCGACCACCGGGCCGTTGCAGGTCTACGGCGAGGCCGGGCTCACCGGCATCCAGCTCGCCATCGACCAGATCAACGAGGCGGGCGGGGTCCTCGACGGCCAGCAGGTGGTGCTGGTCGCGGCCGACGATGCCACCAACCCGCAGGTCGGGGTCGATGCCGCGCAGCGCCTGGTCAACGTCGACGGGGTCGTGGGCATCGTCGGCGCGCTCTCGTCCGGCGTGACGATCCCGATCGCGACCACGGTCTCGGCGCCCGCGGGCGTGCCGCAGATCTCGAACGCGTCGACCTCGCCGGTGATCAGCACGCTCGACGACGACGGCTTCCTCTTCCGCACCACCCCGCACGACGCGCTCCAGGGCGTGGTGCTGGCGGACGTCGTCAGCGCCGAGGATCTCGACCGCGTGGCGGTGATCTACGTCAATAACGACTATGGCCAGGGCCTGGCCGATGCCTTCGCCGAGTCCTATGAAGGCGAGATCACGGCCAGCATCGCCTACGAGGAGCGGCAGGCGTCCTATCGCGGCGAGCTCTCGAGCGCGGCGCAGGGCGACCCGCAGGCCTTGATCATGATCTCGTATCCGGGCGACGGCATTCCGATGATCCGCCAGGCGCTCGAGGAGGGCTTCTTCGAGCGGTTCGTGTTCACCGACGGCATGAAGGCGGCCGAGGTCGCCGAGGCGGTCGGCGACGCGCTCGACGGCGCCTTCGGGACGGCGCCCTCGGGCGACCCGGACAGCGAGAGCGCGAAGCTGTTCCGGGAGGCGTACGAGGAGCGCTACGGCGAGCTGCCGCCGCAGCCGTTCATCGATGGCGCCTACGATGCCACCATCCTCCTGGCGCTGGCGATCGAGAAGGCGGGCTCGACCGAGGGGGCGGCGATCCGCGATGCGCTGCACGAGGTCGCGAATCCTCCGGGCGAGACGATTTTGCCCGGCGAGTTCGCCAAGGCCAAGGAGCTGCTCGCGGCCGGCGAGGACGTCAACTACGAGGGTGCGGCCGGCAGCCAGGACTTCGACGAGGTCGGCGACGTGCCCGGCACCTACTCGCACTGGGGGATCGAGGGCGGCGAGATCGTCGAGATCGAGCTGATCACGCCCGGCGCCACCTGATCACGCCCTGACCGGCCTGACGGCCGATCGTCCACCGACGAGGCCCGCGGGGTTCGCCCCGCGGGCCTTTCTCTTCGGCTCAGCGGCGATCCGGGCTGTCTTCAGTGATCACGGGCCTGGGCGGGGCTTCGGGCAGGATGCCCTGCGGGCGCGCGAGCAGGATCACCTGCAGCAGCACGCCGACCAGGAGGATGCGCGCAGCACCCGCGCGCGCCGTGATGTCAGGCGGCAGATAGGCGGTGAGGAACTGGGTCCCGGACCAGACCGCCCAGATCAGAAACGCGCCCAGCACCGCACCCTTGTTGTTGCCGCTGCCGCCGGCGATCAGCATCACCCAGACCAGGAAGGTGGTAAACAGCGGGTCGAACGCCTCGGGGCTGATGAAGCCGACGAAATGGGCGTAGAGCGCACCGCCCACGCCCATGATCGCGGAGCCCAGGACGAAGGCCTCGAGCCGGAAGCGCAGCACGTTCTTGCCGGCGGCGAGGCTCGCCGGCTCGTTCTCGCGGATGGCGCGCTGCACGCGGCCCCAGGGCGCACGGTTGGCCCGCTCGAGCGCGAGGTAGACGAGCACGATCACGAGTACCACCAGACCCAAAAACATGAGCTGCTGCAGATCGCGGCCGTACTCGGCGAACGGCCGCGGGATGCCGGGGATGCCGCGCACGCCGTTGGTGAGCCAGGCCTCGTTCTTGAGCACCAGGCGAAGGATCTCGCCGATGCCGATGGTCGCGATCGCAAGGTAGTCGGTGCGCAGGTTGACGCAGACCAGACCGATCAGGAGCGCGATCGCGCCCGAGAGGATCGCGGCGACGACGAGGCCGACCACCAGGGGCATGCCGAAGCCGCCGAGCCAGAACGGGCTCGGTCCGGTGCTCAGGATCGCCGCGGTATAGGAGCCGACTGCCCAAAAGCCCGCGATGCCGATGTTGAACTGGCCGCTGAAGCCCCACTGCACGTTCAGCCCGAGGCTCATCACGGCGTAGATGCCGGCGAGCGTCAAAAAGTAGACGAGGAAGCTGAGCAGGCCGCCGAGTTCCATCACTTGCCCCGGAACAGGCCCGTGGGCCGGACGATCAGGAGGATCACGATCAGCGTGAACGCCACCGCCGGCTTGTAGACCGGGGCCATGAACATGGTCGAGACCTCGGTCGCGATGCCGATGATGAAGCCGCCGGCGATGGCGCCATAGGGCCGGCCGATGCCGCCCAGAAGCGCGGCCGCGAACACGGGCAGGAGGATGTTCCAGCCCAGCAGCGGGTTCAGGCGCGTGTCCATGGCGAGGAAGATGCCGGCCGCCGCGGCGAGCGCGCCGCCGATGATCCAGGTCCAGATCACCACGCCCTCGGTGTCGATGCCGGTGACGCGTGCGAGGTCGGGATCGTCGCTCATCGCCCGCATCGCCTTGCCCATGCGTGTGCGCTGCAGGAACAGGTGCAGCAGCACGACCAGGCCGATGGTGGTGGCGAGGATCAGGACGTGGGTCGGCCGGATGCGCAGGTCGCCCACGCGCCAGGGCAGCTGGATGGCGGTGGAGTACACAATGTTGTCCGGCCCCCAGATGATCTGGATGACGCTGCGCAGGATCAGCGCGAGGCCGAAGGACGAGATCAGCAGGATCACGGGGGCGTTGCGCCGCAGACGGCGGAACAGCACCTGATCGATCAGAACCACGACCAGGGCCGTGCCGGCGAGCGCCACCGGGAACGCGACGTACATGGGCAGGGCCAGCGGCCCGACCAACATCAGCGCGAAATAGGCGCCGAGCGTCATCATGTCGCCGTGCGCGAAGTTGGCGAAGCGCAGGATGCCGAACAGGAGCGAGACCCCGACCGCGCCGAGCGCGATGATGCCGCCCAGCACGAGCCCGAAGATCACCAGCTGGAGGAAGGTGATCACGGCAGCCACCCGCCCGCCGTGCCCGCCGTCGCCGGACGCCGCTCAGCCGCCAAGGAACATCTCCGCAACCTCCGGATTGGCGAGCAGGTTGGGGCCGGTATCCTCGTATCGGGTGGTGCCGGTGACCATGACGTAGGCGCGGTGCGCAAACGCGAGCGCCTTCTTCGCGTTCTGCTCCACCATCAGGATCGCGATGCCGCGCGCGTTGATGGCGCGGATGCGCTCGAAGATCAGGTCGATGAACTTGGGCGAGAGCCCGGCGGTGGGCTCGTCGAGCATGAGCAGGCGCGGCTTGACCATGAGCGCGCGGCCGATCGCGACCATCTGCCGCTCGCCGCCGGACATCAGCCCGGCCTGCTGCCGCCTGCGCTCGCGGAGCAGCGGGAAGATCTCGTAGACCTGCTCGAGCTCGGCCGTGTAGTCGTCGTTGCGGATGAAGGCGCCCATGTCCAGGTTCTCCTGGACGGTGAGGGTCGGGAACACATTGCGCTCCTGCGGCACGTAGCTCATGCCCTTGGGCACGAGATCATGGGGCCTGGCGTTGGTGATCGGCTCGCCATCGAATCGGATGCTGCCCTCGCGCACCTGCACCAGCCCGAAGATCGCCTTCATCGCGGTCGATTTGCCGGCGCCATTGGGGCCGATGATGACCGCGATCTCGCCGGGCTCGATGTCGAGCCGGGTGCCGTTGAGGATGTCGACGCCGCCGTAGCCGCCGAAGACCTCCCGCATCTCGAGCAGGCTCACTGCGCCGGCTCCGTCACCGTGCCGCCGAGATAGGCCTCGCGCACCGCCGGGTTGGCCCGGATCTCGGCCATGGTGCCCTGCCCGAGCACCTTTCCTTCCGCCATGACGATGATCGGATCACAGAGCTGCGCGATCAGGTCCATGTCGTGCTCGATGATGCAGAAGGTGTAGCCGCGCTCGCGGTTGAGCCGGCGGATGAACTCGGCGAGCTGCCCGAGCAGGGTGCGGTTGACGCCGGCGCCCGGCTCGTCGAGGAGAACCACCTTGGCCTCGGTCATCATGGTGCGCCCGAGCTCCAGGAGCTTCTTCTGCCCGCCCGAAAGATTGCCTGCGAGCTCGTCGCGCACGTGGTGGAGATTGAGGGCCTGGAGCACGTCCAGCGCCTTGCGCCGGATCTCCCCCTCCTCGCCCTTCACCCGGCCCCAGCGGAACCAGGAGTTCGCGATGCTTTCGCCCGACTGCCCGGGCGGCACCACCATCAGGTTCTCGAGCGTGGTCATGCGGCTGAACTCGTGCGGGATCTGGAAGGTGCGCACGAGGCCCATGTGAAACAGCCGATGCGGCGGCACGCCGGTGATGTCCCGGCCCTCGAGCCGGACGTGCCCCGAGGTCGGCTGAATGAAGCCCGCGACGATGTTGAACAGCGTCGTCTTGCCGGCACCGTTCGGGCCGATCAGCCCCGTGATCGTGCCGGGCGCGATGCGCAGCGAGCAGCCGTCGACCGCGACGATGCCGCCGAAGCGCCTGGAGAGGCTCTCAATCTCGATCACGTTTGGTCACGGCCCTAGGTGCCGCTCGCAGCAGGTTTGCGCTCTGGTTCAAGTCCCGGCATTTGTTGAGGACGGCGCGCGGCTTGGCAAGGATTTTGAAAGCGCTCCCACGCGTCCGGTGGCGGGGCGCCAGTCCTGGGCGTCTGCCGTCTCAGACGACGGCCTCGAAGCGCTCTTTGACCACCCGGACCACCTCGTCCGGCGCGCGCGTCCACCAGTCGCGCTTCGAGAAGATCTCGACCTCGATCGGGCCGTCGTAGCCCGCCGCCTCGACCTGCCGGCGCAGGCCCGTGATGTCGATGATGCCATCGCCCATCATGCCGCGGTCGAGCCGGAGATCCTGCGTATCCATCAGCCAGTCGTTGACGTGGAAGGCGCAGATGCGCTTGCCCGCGCGCCGGATCTCGGTCTCGACCTCGGGATCCCACCAGATCGCGTAGGTGTCGAGCGCGATGCCGACGATGTCCTCCGCCCCCAGTGCGTCGCACCAGTCGTTGATGAGCTTCGTCGTGTTGAGCACCGAGCGCGTCGCGCAGATCATCGGGTGCAGCGTCTCCAGCGCGATCTTGACGCCCACCGCCCGGGCGTGCGGGATCAGCTCGGCCGTCCGCTCCAGCGCCCGGGCGCGGGTCGACTTCGGGTCCTTGTCGCGCGGGTCGATGCCGCCCGCGACGTAGATCAGGCAGGGCGCGCCGACCTCCGCCGCCTCGTCGAGCGCGCGGCGCACCTCGTCCACCGCCCGCGCGCCCTCCGCCTCGTCCGGGGACGTGACGAGCCCGCCCCAGCAGTAGCCGGACAGCCGCAGGCCGTGCTCGCGCAGCAGGCGTGCCGTCTCCTTGACGCCGGTCTCGTGCACCTTCTCCCGCCACAGGCTCGCGCAGCGGACCCGGTGGCGGGCCAGGGCATCGAGAAACTGCGGCACCGAGGTCTGCTCCAGCAGGGTCACGTGATTGATCGAAAGGCGGTCGAGATCGGCCATGTGCGGGCTCCCTGGTCAGTAGGTGGCGCGTCCGCCCGAGAGGTCGAAGACGGCGCCGGTGGTGAAGCTGCATTCGGGGCCGGCGATCCATGCGACCATGGCGGCGATCTCGTCGA
>CAZXYL010000149.1:0-1563 GCA_964644915.1 uncultured Geminicoccaceae bacterium | reverse complement strand
TAGAGGAAATCGTACCAGCCGATCATGGTGGCATCGACGAAGCGCTGCACCAGGTCGGGGTTCTCCTCGACCAGCTGCCACGAGGTCTCGATGGTGGTGGAGTAGGTGTCGTAACCGTAGTCGGCGAGCAGGAACACCTTGGGCGTGAAGCCGCCCTGCTGCTCGATCGCGAACGGCTCCGAGGTCAGGTAGCCCTGCTGGATGACGCTCTCGTCGGCCAGGAAGGGCGCCGGGTTGAAGGTATAGGGGCGGATCTGATCGTCCGTGAAGCCATACTCGACCTTCAGCCACTCCCAGAAGGTGATGCGCGAATCCTGTGAGATGTAGATCGGGTGGCCCTCGAGGTCGGCCAGGCTTTCCAGCCCCTGGTCCGGGTGCGCCATCAGAATCTGCGGATCCTTCTGGAAGACGGAGCCGACCGTGACCATCGGAATGTCGTTGGCGACGAAGTTGAACTGTCCGAACATGTTGCCGCCCATGTTGAAGTCGATCGTGCCGGCGGCGAGCAGCTGCGCATGATTGACCTGCGGCCCGCCCGGGCGGATGGTCACGTCCAGCCCGTGCTCCTCGTAGATCCCCTTGGCGACCGCCTGATAAAAGCCACCGTGCTCGGCCTGCGCCTTCCAGTTGGTACCGAAGGTGACCTCATCGAGGGCCCAGGCGTGGCTGGACCCGATGATGCCGATGGCTACGGCCAAAAGAATACGTGCGCCCATCTGCCGTTCTCCCCGCTCGCCGCGCCGACCTCGCTGGCTGCCCGGCCATTTCAGCAAATTTCACGCCGCAGGCCTAGCTCAGTAATCCACGCCACCCACACGCCACCCAAGTGTAGCGCCGGCACGCGAGCGCCTTTGAAAGGGGAACCATGCTGATCGCCCAGATCTCGGACCCGCATTTTCTGCCCAGGGGCACGCTCGGGGTGGGCGAGGTCGACCTCGCGGGCCAGCTCGAGCGCTGCGTCGCCCACATCAACGCCTTGCGGCCGTGCCCGGAGGCGGTGCTGCTCACGGGCGATCTGACCAGCGACGGCGACGAGCGCGCCTATGCGGAGCTCGTGAGCATCTTGCGCCGGCTCGAGGCGCCGCTCTACCCGATCCCGGGCAATCATGACGATCGCGAGCTGATGCGCCGGGCGTTCCGAGGCCTGGGCTGCCTCCCGGTGGACGGCCCCTTGTGCTACGTCGTCGAGCATCTCCCGGTCCGAATCGTCGCCCTCGACAGCCTGGTGCAGGGCGAAGTCTTCGGTCGGCTCGGCGCCGATCAGCTCGCCTGGCTGGATGCGTGCCTGGCCGGAGCGCCCGAGCGCCCGACCGTCGTCATGGTCCACCACCCGCCGTTTCCCACCGGAATCGGCCATCTCGACGGGTCGATGCTGCAGGACGGCCAAGCGCTCGCAGACGTCGTTCGCCGGCATCACCAGATCGAGCGCGTGCTGTGCGGCCACGCGCACCGCTTCGCGGAGGTCATCTGGGCGGGCACCATGGCGCAGATCGCGCCGAGCATGGCCTACCAGTTCCAGCTCGCGATCGGCGACGCGCCGCCGGTCTGGATCTGCGAGCCGCC
>CAZXYL010000148.1:0-2902 GCA_964644915.1 uncultured Geminicoccaceae bacterium | reverse complement strand
CTCGCCGTGCCATCGGCTCGGGGCAGAGAAGGAGCAGCTTCCTTGAAGGACGATACGATTGTCGTCACGGCCGGACGCGACCCGGAGAGCAATCACGGCGTTGTGAATCCCGCCGTCTATCGCGCGTCCACGATCCTCTATCCGACGGTCGAGGCGTTCGAGGCGCCGCGGCAGCTGCGCGGCGTCTACTACGGCCGCGGCGGTACGCCCACGACCTTCGCCCTCGAGGATGCGATCGCCGCTCTCGACGGCGCCTACGGCGCGCTGATCACCGGCTCCGGCAAGACCGCGATCGCCCAGACCCTGATGTCGTTTCTCAAGACCGGCGACCATCTCCTGATGGTCGATACCGCCTATGCCCCGACCCGGCAGTTCTGCGACCGGGTCCTCGCGCGCTTCGGCGTCGAGACCACCTATTACGACCCGCTGATCGGGGCCGGAATCGACGGGCTGATCCGCCCGAATACCCGGGTCGTGTTCTTGGAATCGCCGGGCTCGCTGACCTTCGAGGTCCAGGACGTGCCGGCGATCGTCGAGGTCGCCCGGGCGCAGGGCCTCATCACCATGCTCGACAACACCTGGGCCACGCCTCTGTATTTCAAGGCGTTAGCGCATGGTGTCGACATCTGCATCCATGCCGCCACCAAGTACATCGGCGGCCATTCCGACCTGCTGATGGGTACGGTCTCGACCAGCGAGGCGCTCTACAAGGACCTGCGGCACGGCATGCAGGATCTCGGCGCCGTCATCTCGCCCGACGATTGCTACCAGGCGCTCAAGGGTTTGCGCACGCTTTCGGTCCGGCTCGAGCGCCACGGCAGGAACGCCCTGCAACTGGCGCAATGGCTTCAGAAGCGGCCCGAAGTCGAGCGGGTGCTTTACCCTGCCCTGCCCGATGATCCCGGCCATGCGCTCTGGCAGCGGGATTTCCTCGGCGCCTCAGGGCTGTTCGGAATCCTGCTGAGACCGTGCCCCACCGCCGCCTGGCACGCCTTCATCGAAGGGCTGGAGCTGTTCGGGCTCGGGGCGTCCTGGGGCGGCTACGAGAGTCTGGTCATGCCGAACCACCCGGAGCGCTACCGCACGGCAACGCAGTGGGATGCGCGCTTTCCCAGCATCCGCTTCCACGCCGGCCTCGAGGACGCGCAGGATCTGATCGCCGATCTCGAGCAGGGGTTCGCGCGGCTGAAGCGGGCGAGCTGAGGGGCTCATCCGGAGGGCGCGAGCGGTACCCAGCGCTCTTCGGCATAGTCGAAGTACCGGCTGATGCGCCGACCGTCCCAGTGGTAGCGCAGATGGCGCTCCTGCACGGGCAGGCCCACGGCTTTCGGCTTGAACGCACCCAGGCACTGGCCGGCGCGCCGGCGGACGCTCGGATAGACGATGCCGTTGCTGCCGGCCGCGCGCAGCCGGCGGCCCAGCTCGCGGCCCGCCGCGTAGTCCTCGGGGGCGAGCTGGGCCTGCCAGTGCGCGGAATCGGCTCGCAGATCATGGAAGCTCGCGTCCACGGCGCCGACCAGGACGCGCATCTCCTCGCCATGCGGCGGATCCGCGGTCTGGGCGTAGAACCGGCCCATGTGGAAGGTGGTCTCGGCGATCGCGGTCTCGAGCTCGCGCGCGGCGTAGTAGACGCCGTAGCTGCCGTCGGAGAAGCGCGAGCCGCGCGGGCTCACGTGGGTGAAGGACGCCATGACCCACGATGCGCCCGGGCCGCTCATGCGGTCCTCCGGCGGCACCAGGCTGATCTCGCCGATCTCGTCACGGATCCGGGGGTTGGTCAGGCTCTCGGCCTCGGCCAGCAGCTCCCATTCCGCCGGATCGTCCGTCAGCCGCTCGAACAGCTGGATCGGCGGGTAGCGCGAGGCGATGATGCGATGCGCCGCGCGCCAGCGGACGCGCGCAACGGGCGGCTCCGCGCTCACACCCCGGCGCCGCGCGCGGCATCCAGATGCGCGCGCACCGCCGCGAGGTCGGTGACGTCGCCGGCCAGCATGCGCTCGAGCGCGCTCTGCCCGCCGAAGGCCGCGTTCGGGCGCTTGATCCAGGAATCCGCCAGTGCCGGGTCGCTGTAGAGGATCTGCAGCGCCTTCCAGATACCGAGCAGATAGCTGATGCGGCGGAGCGTGTCGTGCGGCAGCGAGCGAGCCCGACCCGCCTTCCAGTTGTAGAGCGTCGCCCGCGACGGCCGCCCGAGGAGCACCCTCGCCTGCTCCATCGACAGCCCCCAGAGCTCCACCAGCCGGAAGAAGGCGCGCAACGCGGCCGCGTCCCGCTCATCCGCGCCCGAGGCGATATCCTCTTCTCGTCTCAGAACGGATGCTTTTGCCATCATAATCCAAATCTAGACTTCATGTCCCGCCAGGACAAGAGAATTATGCGCGATCCCGGCGGGCGGCGATCAGAAACTCGCGGTTACCCTTGGGCCCTGTGATTGGGCTCTCGGTGACGCCCAGCACGCGCCAGCCCTGCTCGTCACGGAGCCAGCGTGCAATTTCGGCGCAGACGGCCTCGTGCAGGGCCGGATCGCGGACCACACCCCCCTTCCCCACCTGGCCCTTGCCGACCTCGAACTGCGGCTTGATCAGCGCAATCAAAGAAGCGCCTGAACGCGTCAGCCCGAGCGAGGCGGGAAGGACGACCTTCAGTGAGATGAAGCTGGCGTCGCACACCACGAGGTCCACCGGCTCCGGCACCTGCTCGCGGCTCAGGTAGCGCGCGTTGACGCCTTCGAGGACAACCACCCGCGGGTCGTTCCTGAGCCGCCAGTCGAGCTGACCGCGCCCGACGTCGACCGCATAGACGCGCGCCCCGCCGCGGCGCAGCAGCACGTCGGTGAAGCCGCCGGTCGAGGCTCCGATGTCCAGGGCGACCATGCCGGCCGGATCGATGCCGAAATGCTCGA
>CAZXYL010000147.1:0-2639 GCA_964644915.1 uncultured Geminicoccaceae bacterium | reverse complement strand
GTCGAGCTCGAGATAGTAGCTCAGCAGCCGCTGCGCCTGGCTGCGCAGCCCGCGATGCAACAGATCCATGAGCAGGAAGGCGAGATCGTAGAGCACGTCCGTGCACGCGAGCTGCTCGTCGAACTCGATGCAGTCGAAGAGCACCGGGACGCCATCGAGGAGCACGATGTTGCCGAGGTGCAGGTCGCCGTGGCAGTGCCGCACCCGGCCCGCCGCGCGGCGCTGCTCCAGGAGCTCGCGATGGCGCT
Organism: uncultured Geminicoccaceae bacterium; assembly: GCA_964644915.1. Classification (GTDB taxonomy): domain Bacteria; phylum Pseudomonadota; class Alphaproteobacteria; order Geminicoccales; family Geminicoccaceae; genus CAZXYL01. Next base: position 2,391 of record CAZXYL010000147.1, on the reverse strand, counting down.
CGAGCTCGCGCCGGGACGCCCCCGTCACCGTCGCGATCTCGGCCGGATCGAGCACCTCGCCCGCGAGCTGCGCCAGATCCTGCTCGTTGCCGTCGAGCACCAGGGCCATCCCCGGGTAGCCGCCGCAATCGGCGCGCACCTAGGCCTTGCCGTGAAACTCCACGACCTGCCGGGCCAGCTGATCGAGCAGCGCATCGTCGAGCCCGTTCCGCGCGGCGATGCGGTCGAGCAGCGCCTCCTGGTCGAAGCGCGCCATCTCGAGCAGCCACTCCACCGGCTCGCCCTCGCCGTCGAGCTCGAGCGCGTCGCCATCTTTCCGCGTCACGGGCAAAATCCGGCGGTAGAGCTGCGGCGCCGTGCGGCGGTTGAGGCGAAGCTCGGCATCGAGGGCGGCGCGGCGCTGCTCCAGCGTGGAGAAGTCGAGGAAGCTGTAGCGCACGGCGCGCTTCATCTTCCAGGCGCGCGCGCCGGCCAGGAACACGATCGCCGCATGGGTGTCGATGCGATCGACTTCCTCACCGGGCAGGCCGTAGGCCTCGCCCCGCCCGAGGAATTCCACGATCTCCTGCTGGTCCTGCGGCGCAGAAGGGTCGGCCATCGAGCCCGGGTCGCCTAATGGGCCATGAGCACCGGCATCTCGAGCGCGCCCGTCACGTGCAGCGTGACCCCGCCGAAGATCATCTCGCGCATGCGGCTGCGCCCGTAGCCGCCCATGACGAGGAGATCGGCACCCAGCCCTCGGGCATGCTCGAGCAGGGCGGCACCGACCTCCTTGCCGACCGGGTGCAGGAGGTGGCGCTCAGTGGCGACGCCATGCCAGGCGAGGTAGTCGGCCAGGCGCTGGCTTTGCTCGGCGTCGGTCTTGGGCGTCACGGCGGTGAGCACGTGCACGGCATCCGCCGCCTTCAGGAGCGCCAGCGCGCCGGCGACCGCGCGCACCCCCTGGGGGCTGCCGTTCCAGGCGATGGCGATCACCCTGCCCAAGGTCCGCGATGGCGACTCCGGCAGGACCAGAACCGGCCGGGCGCTGCCCATGAGCGCGGCCTCGAACATCACCTCCCGATCGGGCTCGGCCTTGTCCTGAATGCCGCTGAGGACGATCAGATCGGCGACGCGGCCGTGCTCGACCACGAGCTCGTCGGCGGGACCGACCGCCTGGCGCCAGCGGGCGGTGATCGCATCGGTGCCGGTCGGGTAGTCGGCGAGCGTCACGCCGGCGCTCAGCACGGCATCGAACAACTGCCTGGCGAGCATACGCCTGCGATCGAGTTCCGTCGCCGTCTCGCGCGTGATCGATTCGACCGTCTCGGGCGTGATGGCGTCGCCCACGACGGGGAAGACCTCCATCGGGTCCGGGCGCATGAACACGATCTCGAGATGCGGGCCGGCGAGTCGCCGGGCGAGGGCATGGGCCGCGTCCAGTGCGGCATGGTCATGCTCGCTGCCGCTGAGCGGTACCAGGATGACACGCATGATCGGACTCGCTCCTTGGCCGTGGACGACCCGCCCCTGGACCCCCGCGGCGAGTTGACCTAGGTCAACGTGAGTGCTGCCTGATGGTTCTACACCAGATGCGGGCTCGGTTCGACCAACGCTGTCGGGAGATCTCATGCTGACCTTCGAAGACTGCCTGGCGCTGTGCGAGCTGACCGAGGAGGAGGTCGACGCCATCGCCGAGCACGAGCACCTGGGCGAGACCGCCGCTCTCGAGCTCGGTGCTTACCTCATGCGCACCCCGGACGGGGAGATCATGATCCAGCACATGATCATGGACGACATCCGGGCAGCGCAGGCACGCGGCGACTTCGCGCATTCCGCCAAGCTCAAGGGCACCCTGCGCCACTTCATCGAGACCCACCACCACGGCAAGCGCGCGTGAGGTCGCGGGCGCGCGCTCGCTTGACCTGGATCAATGGACTTGCCGCGCCGGTCTCGTAGAATCTCGGTCATGGGTGCGACCCAACGCGGGCAGGCGACGTCATGGCTCTGAAGAAGGTTAGGCTGGAGCTCGCGCGCAATCCGGACTTTCCGGAGGGCAGCCGCGATCACGGCTACGAGTTCGTGGCGCCCCTGACCGATGACGGGCACCTCGACCCCGAGGAATGGCTGCAGAATCCCGATGCCTGCGTCGTGCGGCGGTTCTGGGCCGGCGAGGAGGACGAGCATGGACGTCTGGTCCGGCTCGGCCCCGACCGCTGGGTCTTCGACTACGATCCGACCTCGGACGACGATGACGAGCCGACCTTCCGTTTCGACCGGCACAGCTTCGTGCCCGGCGAGTACGTCTCAATCACCGAGCACGACGGCGTGGAGCGCACCTTCCGCGTGGTCTCCGTGGTGCCGCTCGACTGAACCGGAGGCATCGACATGGCGTATCGCATCATCTTGGCG
>CAZXYL010000146.1:0-13488 GCA_964644915.1 uncultured Geminicoccaceae bacterium | reverse complement strand
GATCAAGGTCCTCAAGCACGAGGACTGCCCGGGGCTCGGCAAGATCACCCGCGTGCGCGAGACCGCGCAGCGCGACGGGCGGCGCCGGGTGAGCATCCTGGTCGGCAACGGCGGGCTCTATTATCCGCTCGAGCTCGCCCGCGGCGCCGATGGCGCCATGACCGGCTTCGCCTTCCCGGAGGTCCTCGTGCGCGTCTGGGACTGGTTCGTGGGCGGTGACGAGGAGGCGGCGTTCGATCTGTTCGACGCCTACCTGCCGCTGGTCCGCTACGAGCAGCAGCCGGGCATCGGGCTCGCCATCCGCAAGGCGATTCTGCACCGGCGGGGGCTGATCGCGAGCCCGGCGTTGCGCCCGCCGGGACCCAAGCTCACCCCGATCGATCGCGACGAGCTCGAGCGGCTGCTCGCGCGCCTCGATCGCCGCCTCGGCGACAGCGGTCAGCCGCCCGCCTGACTCTCGGCCAGGGTCTGGAGATTGACGCTGACTTCTGGGCGCGTCGTCACGACGCGCACGCGCCAGCTTGCCAGCACGGTGCGGCCCCTCTATGTTCTTGCCCGTCTCGTAGGCAGGCGGGCAGCGCGCGCCTAAGATTTGATCAGCTGTCCGCGGTTCGTGAGTGTCCATGGAGCAGATGTCGGCCGCCTATGAGCACAGGGTGCTGAGCGCGATGCCGAGCAGCGTGCTCGTGGTCGACGGCGGGGCCACGATCGTGTTCGTCAACCCGGCGGCCGAGCAGCTGTTCGGCGTCGGGCGCGCCATGCTGGAGGGCCGGCCGCTGGGCGAGCTGGTGCCGCTCGACAGTCCCCTGTTCGATCTGATCCAGCGGGTGCGGATGCAAGAGAGCGGCGTCTCGGATTACGGCGTGGCGCTGCCGCTCAAGCGCGGCATCGAGCGCTTGGTCGATCTGCACGTCTCGCCCCTGGGCGGGCAGCCGGGCCAGAGCGTGGTCGTCCTCCATCCCTGCTCCGTGGCGCAGCGCCTCAACCGCCAGCTGGCGCATCGGGGCGGCGCGCGCTCGGTCGCGGGCCTCGCGATCACCCTGGCGCACGAGGTCAAAAACCCGCTTTCCGGCATTCGCGGCGCCGCGCAGTTGCTCGAGCAGAGCGTGGCCGAGGAGGACCGGCCGCTGATCCGCCTGATCTGTGACGAGACGGACCGCGTCTGCGGCCTGGTCGATCGCATGGAGCAGTTCGCCGACGGCCAGCTGATCGAGCGCCGGCCGGTCAACATCCACCAGGTGCTGGAGCGCGTGCGGCGCCTCGCGGAGAGCGGCTTCGCGCGGCAGGTCCGCTTCGTCGAGCGCTACGATCCCTCGCTGCCCGAGGTCGACGGCGATCACGACCAGCTGGTCCAGGTGTTCCTCAATCTGGTCAAGAACGCGGCCGAGGCGGTGCCCGCGACCGGCGGCGAGATCATCGTCGCGACCCAGTACGAGCACGGCCTCTGGGTCAGGGTGGCGAACAGCCGCGAGCGGGTCGAGCTGCCGATCACGGTCGAGATCGAGGACAACGGCCCGGGGGTGAGCCGGGAGCTGCTGAGCGACCTGTTCGAGCCGTTCGTGTCGACCAAGCGGACCGGCAGTGGCCTCGGTCTTGCACTGGTGGCGAAGATCGTGGGGGACCACGGCGGCCTCGTCGAGTTCCAGAACGGCTCGCGCGGGGCCACTTTCCGGGTGCGGCTGCCGGCCTGGCGTGGCCCGGGCCAGCCGAGCGCCTGACGGAGCCCAGCATGGCCGAGCCGACCGTTCTTCTCGCCGACGACGATCCCGGCATCCGCACGGTGATCTCGCGCGCGCTCTCCCGCGAAGGGTACATGGTCCAGGCGACCGCGAACGCGGCGACGCTCTGGCGCTGGATCGAGGACGGCGCCGGCCAGGTCGCGATCCTGGACGTCGTGCTGCCGGACGAGAACTCGCTCGACCTCCTGCCGCGGCTCAAGCAGCGACGGCCCGAGCTCCCGGTCATCGTCATGAGCGCGCAGAACACGATCCTGACCGCGATCCGGGCGACCGAGCGCGGCGCCTTCGACTACCTCGCCAAGCCGTTCGATCTCGGCCAGCTCGTGACCACGGTCAGGCGCGCGCTGGCGCTGCCCAGGAGCCGGCCGATCGAGGCCGAGGCGCCGGGCCAACTCGACGAGCAGCTGCCGATCATCGGCCGCTCGGCGCCGATGCAGGAGATCTACCGCGTCATCGCGCGGCTCATGGGCACCGACCTCACCGTGATGATCTCGGGCGAGTCCGGCACCGGCAAGGAGCTGGTCGCGCGCGCCATCCACGACTACGGCAAGCGCCGCGCCGGGCCGTTCGTCGCCATCAATATGGCGGCGATCCCGCGCGAGCTGATCGAGAGCGAGCTGTTCGGCCACGAGAAGGGCGCGTTCACCGGTGCCGCCGCGCGCAAAATCGGCCGCTTCGAGCAGGCGGAAGGCGGCACGCTGTTCCTGGACGAGATCGGCGACATGCCGCTCGAGGCCCAGACGCGCCTCCTGCGCGTCCTGCAGTCGGGCGAGTTCATGCCCGTCGGCGGGCGCGCGCCGATCCGGGCGGATCTGCGCATCGTGGCCGCGACCCATCGCGACCTCCGGCAGCTGGTGGGCCAGGGCCTGTTCCGGGACGATCTGTTCTACCGCCTGAACGTGGTGCCGATCCGGGTGCCGCCGCTGCGCGAGCGGTCCGAGGACGTCCCGGCCCTGGTCCAGCACTTCCTCTATCGCGCGCGCGAAGAGGGCCTGCCGCTCAAGACGCTCGAGCCCGAGGCGATGGCCCGGCTCAAGACCTACGCCTGGCCCGGCAACGTGCGCGAGCTCGAGAACCTGGTCCGCCGCCTCGCCGTGCTCTACGCCCAGGACGTCATCGCCGCGGACGTGATCGAGGCCGAGCTGCGCGAGGGCCTGCTCGATCTCGGCGGCGATCCCGGCCGGGCCAACGGCCTGTCCGGATCGATCCAGCGACATCTGGAGGACGTGTTCGCGACGCGCGACGGGCTGCCGGCGCCTGGTCTGCACGGTCGGGTCTTGCGCGAGGTCGAGCGGCCGCTGATCTCCAGGGTGCTCGCGGCGACCCGGGGCAACCAGCTCAAGGCCGCAGCCTTGCTCGGACTCAACCGCAACACCCTGCGCAAGAAGATACGGGAGCTGGACATCGAGGTGGTTCGCGGGCCACGATAGCGGAGGCAGCCCCAAGAGCTTATGGCACGACCGCTCACGACCCTGCCGTCCCCGGACTGGGGGCGGTTCAGCAGCTGGTTCCGGCGTTCCAACGTCGAGAACAAGCTGGCGCTCGTGCTCACGGTCGCGGCGACGCTCGCGGGCATCGCCACCTACGTCGTGCTGTCCGGGTCGCTGAGCTTCGGCACCAACGTCGATCTGATCCTGGCGCTCCTCTATCTCGACGTCAGCCTGCTGCTGCTGCTGGGCGCTGTGGTCGCGCGCCGCCTGGTGCAGCTCCTGGTCGCCCACCGGCAGGGCTCGGCAGGATCGCGTCTGCATGCGCGTTTGGTCGCCCTGTTCAGCGTGGTCGCCGTGGCACCGGCGATCGTGGTCGCCGTGTTCTCGGTGATGTTCCTGCATTACGGCCTCGAGGCCTGGTTCAACGAGCGCATCAGCCGGGCGCTCACCAACTCGCTCAACGTGGCGCAGGCCTACCTGGACGAGCACAAGGACGTGATCCGGGCCGATGCCCTGGCCATGGCCAACGACCTCAACCGGGAAGGGCCCGCGATGGCCGACCGGCCGTCGCTCTTCCAGCGGCTGCTCGATACCCAGGCCGTGCTCCGCTCGCTCACCGAGGCAGTGGTGTTCCACAGCGACGGCGAGGTCGTCGCGCGCTCGGGCCTGAGCTTCATGCTCGAGATGGATGATCTGCCGCCGTCGGCGCTGGCCCGGGCTGCGGCGGGCGAGGTCGTGATCCTCACCAGCGATGCCGACGACCGCGTGCGCGCGGTGGTGCGCCTGGACAACTTCATCGACGCCTATCTCTACGTCGGCCGGTTCGTCGATGCGCGGGTTCTGAACTACCTGGAACGCACCCGGGAGGTGGTGGACGAGTACCGCTCGCTGGAAGGGCGCCGCTCCGGCATCCAGATCACCTTCGCGGTGATCTTCGGCGTCGTGGCGCTTCTGCTCCTGCTCGCAGCGGTCTGGGTCGGCATGAGCTTCGCCAACGGTCTGGTGATGCCGGTCTCGCGCCTGATCGGGGCCGCCGATCGCGTCCGGGCGGGCGATCTCACGGCGCGCGTGCCGGAGGCCGGCGACAGCGACGAGCTCGACCGGCTCTCGCGCGCCTTCAACCGCATGACCCACCAGCTGGGCAGCCAGCGCGCGGAGCTGATCAGCGCCAACCAGCAGCTCGACGAGCGCCGCCGCTTCACCGAGGCCGTGATCGGCGGGGTCTCGGCGGGCGTGATCGGCCTCGATTCCGCGGGGCGGATCACCCTGCCCAACAGCTCGGCCGCCGAATTCCTGGGCGCGCCGCCCGAGGCGCTGATCGGGCGACCCCTGATCGCGGTGGTGCCGGAGATCGGCGGCCTTCTGGCCGGGGTGGCCTCGGCGCCCGAGCGCGCCGCCGAGACCCAGATCGAGCTGGTGCGCCAGGGGCGCGCCTTCACCTTGCTGGCGCGCGTCTCGGCGCAGCTGGACGAGCGCGGGATCAGCGGCTACGTCGTGACCTTCGACGACATCACGGAGCTGCTGGCCGCCCAGCGCAAGGCGGCCTGGGCCGAGATCGCGCGCCGCATCGCGCACGAGATCAAGAATCCGCTCACGCCGATCCGGCTCTCGGCCGAGCGGCTCAAGCGCAAGTACCTGGTGCAGATCAACCAGGATGCCGAGTCCTTTGCCGCGAGCGCCGATACCATCGTCCGGCAGGTCGACAACATCGGCCGGCTGATCAACGAGTTCTCCGCCTTCGCCCGCATGCCGGCGCCGGTGTTCGCCCGGGAATCGGGCGGCGAGCTGATCCGCCAGGCGGTCCATCTGCAAAAGGGGGCGCGGCCGCACATCAACTTCGAAACGCGGCTTCCGGCGCGCGAGGTTCAGCTGTATTGTGACGGCCGTCAGCTCGCGCAGGCGCTGACCAACCTCTTGCAGAACGCGGTCGAGTCGGTGCTTGAACGGTTGGAGGAAGATGGCGAGGCCGGGGCGCCCGGCTGGGTCATGGTCAGCCTGAACGAAGGCGAAAAGCATACCGTGGTCGAGGTCCACGACAATGGTCGCGGCTTGCCGACCGAACCCGTGGAGCGGCTGACCGAGCCCTACGTGACGACCCGGACCAGAGGCACGGGCCTGGGCCTCGCGATCGTCAAGAAGATCATGGAAGAGCATGGTGGCAGCCTTATTCTGGGGAACCGGCCAGGCGGCGGGGCGCGGGTCGGGCTGGTGTTTCCGTCTCTGCGCACGGTCGAGGCCGACGCCCTGGCGGAGACCGTGGTGGGGTAGGTGCAGCGGCACAGCGGGCTCCGGCCAAGGGGGCCTGGACGGCGATGGCCGCTGACATCCTGATCGTCGACGACGAGCCCGAGGTTCGCGAAGCGATCGCGGCGATCCTCGAGGACGAGGGCTATCGCGTCCGCCACGCCGCCGACGGTCCGACCGCGCTCGCGGAGATCGAGGCGCGCTCGCCGAGCCTCGTGCTGCTCGACATCTGGCTCGAAGGCTCCAGGCTCGACGGCCTCGAGGTTCTGGACGTGGTGCGCGAGAGCCACCCCGACCTGCCGATCGTGGTCATCAGCGGGCACGGCACGATCGAGACCGCGGTCGCCGCGATCAAGAAGGGCGCCTACGACTTCCTGGAGAAGCCGTTCAACGCCGATCGCCTGCTGGTGCTGATCGAGCGGGCGCGCGAGGCCGCACGTCTCAAGCGCGAGAACGCCGAGCTCAAGCTCAAGCTCGGTGACGAAGGCGAGCTGATCGGCAAGTCGCCAGCGATCCAGCAGGTGCGGACCGCGATCCAGCGGGTGGCGCTGACCGGCTCGCGGGTGCTGATCGCCGGGGCTCCGGGCTCGGGCAAGGAGGTCGTGGCGCGTCTGATCCACGCCCACTCCCGCCGCGCCGACGGGCCGCTGTTGGTCGTGAACGCGGCGACCATGGCGCCCGAGCGCATGGAGGTCGAGCTGTTCGGGGCGGAAGCGGGCTTTTTGGGCCCCGACCGGCCGCGCCAGATCGGCACCTTCGAGCGCGCGCACGGCGGCACGCTCCTGCTCGACGAAGTCGCCGACATGCCGATCGAGACCCAGGGCAAGATCCTGCGCGTGCTGCAGGAGCAGAGCTTCGTGCGCCTCGGCGGCACGCGCCGGGTCGAGGTCGACGTGCGCGTGATCGCGTCCACCAACCGGGACCTGCGGGCGGAGATCGCGGGCGGGCGCTTCCGCGAGGACCTGTACTATCGGCTGAACGTGGTCCCGATCCGGGTGCCTTCGCTCGCCGAGCGCCGGGTCGACATCCCGATGCTGGCGGAATATTTCATGGCGCGGGCCGCCGAGGCGTCCGGCCTGCCGCAACGCCGCCTCGGCGGGGATGCGCTGGCGCTCCTGCAGTCGGCCGACTGGCCGGGCAACGTGCGCCAGCTCAAGAATGTCCTGGAGTGGCTGCTGATCATGACCCCGGGCGATGCCAAGCAGGAGATCCGGGTCGAGCATCTGCCGCCGGAGTTCGTCGAGGCGGCGACCGCGGGCCTCAAGTCGGCGAGCAACGGCGAGCTCATGGTGCTGCCGATCCGCGAGGCGCGCGAGCACTTCGAGCGGGCGTACCTGCAGGCCCAGCTCGAGCGCTTCTCGGGCAACATCTCGCGTACCGCGAGCTTCGTCGGCATGGAGCGCTCGGCCCTGCACCGCAAGCTCAAGTCCTTGAATATCCATACCGACGACTGAATCTCTACCACTCGATGCCCGCGCTCGCGCTCAGCTCATGAAGGTCGTCGTCTGCGGTGCCGGCCAGGTCGGCTACAATATCGCGCGCTATCTCGCGGGCGCCGGCAACGACGTCACGGTCATCGACCAGCGTCAGGAGCTCACGCAGAAGATCGCGGAAAGCCTGGACATCCAGGCGATCACGGGCTTCGCCTCGCACCCGGAGGTGCTCGAGCGCGCCGGCGCCGAGGACGCCGAGATCCTGATCGCCGTGACCATGGCGGACGAGGTCAACATGGTCGCCTGCCAGGTCGCGCACTCGCTCTTCAACGTGCCGACCAAGATCGCCCGGGTCCGCCACCAGAGCTACCTGCAGCGCAAGTGGCAGGATCTGTTCCGCCGCGAGCATATGCCGATCGACGTCATCATCTCGCCCGAGCTCGAGGTCGCGCGCGCGATCGCGCGCCGGCTCGAGGTGCCGGGCGCCACCGACGTCACCCCGTTCGCCGAGGATCGCGTGCGGCTGATCGCTGCGCGCTGCGGCGCGGAATGCCCGATCCTCGACACGCCGCTGCGCCAGCTCACCTTCCTGTTTCCCGATCTGCACCTCACCTGCGTCGGCATCAACCGTAACGACCATTTCTTCGTGCCCACGGGCGACGACCACCTGATCGCGGGCGACGAGGTCTACTGCGTGGTCGAGACCGGCCACGTAGCGCGCGCCATGCGCGCCTTCGGCCACGAAGAGAAGATGTCGGAGCGGATCGTCATCGCCGGCGGCGGCAACATCGGGCTGTTCCTGGCGCAGGAGCTCGAGCAGCACCAGGCGGGCACCACCCTCACCCTGATCGAGATGGACCCCGACCGCGCCCGCTTCATCGCCGACAAGGTGTCCCGGACCGTGGTCCTGCAGGGCGACGCGCGCGATCTCGAGATCCAGGAGGAAGCGAACGTCCGGGCCGCCCAGGCGATCGTGAGCGTGACCAACGACGACGAGATCAACATCATGACCGCGCTGCTGGCCAAGCGGTTCGGCTGCGAGCGCGCGCTCACCCTGATCAACAACAACGCTTACGCGTCGCTGATCGGCTCGCTCGGCATCGACGTCGCGATCAACCCGCGCGAGACCACCGTCTCGAGCGTGCTCCAGCACGTCCGCCGCGGCCGCATCCGCTCGGTCTACTCGCTCAAGGACGGCGAGGCGGAGGTGCTCGAGGCCGAGGCGCTCGAGACCTCGCCGCTCGTGGGCAAGCCGCTGCGCGAGGCGCGCCTCCCGAGCGGGGTTCTGGTCGGCGCCATCATCCGCGACGACCAGGTGATCATGCCGCGGGCGAATACCGTGATCCGCGCCCAGGATCGCGTGGTGATCGTGGCGCGCGCGGCGGCTGTGAAAAAGGTGGAAAAACTGTTCGCCGTCAGGGTCGACTACTTCTGATCCGGCGGGCCCGGGGAGACTCGCCATGGCGCGCATCGCCTATGTCAACGGCCGCTATCTGCCGCTCGACGCGCCGGCGATCGGGATCGAGGATCGCGGCTACCAGTTCGCCGACGGCGTCTACGAGGTGATCAAGGTCGTGAGCTCCCGGGCGCGCGACCTCGAGCGCCACCTCGACCGGCTCGAGCGCTCGCTCGCTGCGCTCGACATCGTGGCACCCATGTCGCGGGGCGCGCTGCGCGCCGTCCTGAGCGAGACCCTGCGCCGCAACCGCCTGCGGGACGCGCTCCTCTATATCCAGGTCACGCGGGGCAGCGCGCCGCGCAACCACCTGTTCCCCAAGGATGCGAAGCCGATGCTGGCCGTCACCGTGCGTCGGCCGACCTGGCCGAGTGCGGCCGAGCGCGATGAGGGAGTCAAGGTGATTACGACGCCCGATCTGCGCTGGGGGCGCTGCGACATCAAGTCGATCAGCCTGCTCGCCAACGTGCTCGCGCGCCAGCAGGCGGCGGCCGCCGGCTGTCGCGAGGCCTGGCTGGTCGATGCTCACGACACCGTGACCGAGGGCAGCGCATCGAACGCGTATATCGTCGACCAGGCGGGCCGTCTCGTGACGCATCCGCTCGGGCCGCGCATCCTGGGTGGCATCACCCGCTCGGTCGTCCTGGAGCTGGCACGGGAGCATGGAATCGAGGTGGTCGAACGGCCGTTTACGTTGGAGGAAGCGCACAGCGCCCGCGAGGCTGCGCTCTCCAGCACCAGCTCCTGGCTGCTGCCGGTGGTCGCGATCGACGGCGCGCCGGTGGGCGAGAGGCGTCCCGGGCCGGTGGTGCGCGAGTTGATGGCGCTGTACGCTGCCCATGTCACGCAGGGGTAGCCTTGGCAGGCTGGAGACGGCGCCGTGTTCGCGGTGACGTTGCAACATGCTGGTCAGGGATTGCACTTGGCAGCTATCTTGCACATGTATCGGGCAGGAGCGGCCTCGGCGCGGGGAAACGGAGCGGCTTGCCGGGCTTGAACTGGGCCGGATCACGGAGACGATCCAGCACGACGCTGTCCGGCACCCGCTGCGAACAACAAGAAGGATGGGATTATGTCGGCCGAAAAGAGTCAGAATGTGCAAGACGTGTTTTTGAACCACATTCGCAAGAACAAGATCCCCGTCACGATCTTCCTGATCAACGGCGTCAAGCTGCAAGGCGTGGTGAGCTCGTTCGACAACTTCTCGCTGCTGCTGCGGCGGGACGGTCACGTTCAACTGGTCTACAAGCACGCGGTCTCGACGGTAATGCCTTCGACGATCATAAGATTGTATGAGCCGAGTGCGGAAGAAGCTCCTGCGGAAGCCTGAAGCGAAACCCGACCTGGTGGAACCCCGGAGCGCCGGGCCAGCGACGCGCACGTGGGTGGTTCTGCCCTCGCTGCGCGCGAGCGATGGTGAAGCCCGCACCGATGAGGGACGGCTTGGCGAAGCCGTCGGCCTCGCGCACGCCATCGAGCTCGAGGTCGTGGGCGCCGAGGTGCTGCCGGTGCGCAAGATCCGGCCCTCGACTCTGCTCGGTTCCGGTCAGGTCGACCGGCTCAAAGAGCAGCTCGAGCAGAACGAGGTCGAGCTGGTCGTGGTCGACGCGGCGCTGAGCCCGATCCAGCAGCGCAATCTCGAGCGCGCGTGGAAATGCAAGGTGATCGACCGCACCGGGCTGATCCTGGAGATCTTCGGCGAGCGGGCGAAGACCCGGGAAGGGCGGATGCAGGTCGAGCTCGCCGCGCTCTCCTACCAGCGTTCGCGCCTGGTCCGCTCCTGGACCCATCTGGAGCGGCAGCGCGGCGGTTACGGGTTCGTCGGCGGCCCCGGCGAATCGCAGATCGAGCTCGACCGGCGGCGCATCGACGACCGGATCATGCGCCTGAAGCAGGGCCTGGAGGACGTCAAGCGGACCCGCGGGCTGCACCGCGACGCCCGCCGGCGCGTGCCCTACCCGGTCGTGGCTCTGGTCGGCTACACCAATGCGGGCAAGTCCACGCTGTTCAACCGCCTGACCGGCGCGCGGGTGAGCGCGCGCGATCAGCTGTTCGCGACCCTCGATCCGACCATGCGCCTGCTCACCTTGCCTTCGGGTCGCCGGGTGATCCTGTCCGACACCGTGGGTTTCGTCGCCGACCTGCCGACGGATCTGGTGGCGGCGTTCCGGGCCACGCTCGAGGAGGTGCGAACGGCCGAGGTGGTGCTGCACGTGCGCGACGTGGCGCATGAGGAGACCGACGCGCAGCGTGCGGACGTGCTGAGCGTGCTCGCGACCTTGGGCCTCGAGCACCTCGCCGAGCAGGGCCGCCTGATCGAGCTCTGGAACAAGACCGACCTGCTCTCGGGCGAGGCGATGGCGCGGCTGGCCGCGGCCGGCCAGCGGCAGCCCGAGATCGTGCTCGGCTCGGCGCGCACGGGTCTGGGGCTGGATCGCCTGCTGGTCGAGATCGACCGCCGGATCGCACACGAAACGCGGGTGATCGAGCTCGAGCTGGACGCCGCCGACGGGGCGGCGCTTGCCTGGCTCTACCGGCACGGCACGGTGCTCGCGCGCCAGGAGGCCGATGGCCGGCTGCAGATCAAGGTGGCGCTGACGCCGGCCGAGGCCGCGCGCCTCGGCCGCCGCTTTCGGGCTCAGGCGATCGTACCGGGCGCGGTGGGGGAAGATTCGCTCTCGACCGCTTGACATCGCCGGCGCGGCCTTCTATATGCGGCGTTAGCACTCATCGGGGGAGAGTGCTAACAACATTCCCCGAGATATTCCAATCGTATGGCACGGCGGGCTCGAGCCCGCTCTCAGCAGTGCGCAGTTCGCGGAGGAACTGATGGAACTCAGACCGTTGCATGATCGTGTCGTGGTGCGCCGCCTCGAGGAGGACACCCGCACGCCGGGCGGCGTGATCATCCCGGATACGGCGAAGGAGAAGCCCATGCAGGGCGAGGTCCTGGCCGTGGGGCCGGGCGCGCGGGACGAGGACGGGAAGCGGATCCCGATGGACGTCAAGGTCGGCGATACCGTCCTGTTCGGGAAGTGGTCGGGCACCGAGGTCAAGCTCGATGGCGAGGAGGTCGTCATCATGAAGGAGTCCGACATCATGGGCATCGTCGAGAACAAGAGCAAGGCCAGCAAGGCCGCCTGAGCGACCAACCAGCTAACGGATGTGAAGGAGGCCTGATCAGCCATGGCTGCCAAGGAAATCAAGTTCAACACCGACGCCCGGCAGAAGATGCTGCGCGGTGTCGACATTCTGGCCGATGCGGTCAAGGTGACCCTCGGCCCCAAGGGGCGCAACGTGGTGCTCGAGAAGAGCTTCGGCGCGCCGCGGATCTCCAAGGACGGCGTGACCGTCGCCAAGGAGATCGAGCTGTACGACAAGTTCGAGAACATGGGCGCGCAGATGCTGCGCGAGGTGGCGTCCAAGACCTCGGACGAGGCCGGTGACGGCACCACCACGGCGACCGTGCTCGCCCAGGCGATCGTCAAGGAAGGCTACAAGGCGGTCACCGCGGGCATGAACCCGATGGACCTCAAGCGCGGCATCGACGTCGCGGTCGCGGCCGTGATCGAGGAGATCAAGAAGCGCTCCCGGACCGTCTCGACCGAGAGCGAGGTGGCCCAGGTCGGCACGATCTCGTCCAACGGCGACAAGAGCATCGGCGAGATGATCTCCGAGGCGATGCAGAAGGTCGGCAAGGAGGGCGTGATCACGGTCGAGGAGGCCAAGGGGCTGCAGACCGAGCTCGACGTCGTCGAGGGCATGCAGTTCGACCGCGGCTATCTCTCGCCGTACTTCATCACCAACGCCGAGAAGATGTCGGTCGAGCTCGAGGAGCCGTTCATCCTGCTGCACGAGAAGAAGCTCTCCGGCCTGCAGCCGTTGCTGCCGGTGCTGGAGCAGATCGTGCAGGCGGGCAAGCCGCTGCTCATCATCGCCGAGGACGTCGAGGGTGAGGCGCTGGCCACGCTCGTGGTCAATAAGCTGCGCGGCGGCCTCAAGGTCGCGGCGGTCAAGGCCCCGGGCTTCGGCGACCGGCGCAAGGCCATGCTCGAGGACATCGCGATCCTCTCGGGCGGCCAGGTGATCAGCGAGGAGCTCGGCATCAAGCTCGAGCACGTCACGATCGACATGCTCGGCCGCGCCAAGAAGGTCCTGATCACCAAGGAGGAGACCACGATCGTCGACGGCGCCGGCGACAAGAGCGCGATCGAGGGCCGGATCAATCAGATCCGGGCGCAGATCGAGGAGACCACCTCCGACTACGACCGCGAGAAGCTGCAGGAGCGGCTGGCGAAGCTCGCCGGCGGCGTCGCGGTGATCAAGGTCGGCGGCGCCACCGAGATCGAGGTCAAGGAGAAGAAGGACCGCGTCGACGACGCGCTCCATGCCACCCGCGCCGCGGTCGAGGAGGGCATCGTGCCGGGCGGCGGCGTGACGCTCCTCTACGCTCGCACCGCGCTCGACAGCCTGAAGCCGGAGAACGACGACCAGCGGGTCGGCATCGACATCGTGCGCAAGGCGCTCGCCACCCCGGCCAAGCAGATCGTGGTCAACGCCGGCGACGACGGCTCGATCGTGGTCGGTAAGCTGATGGACAAGAAGGACTTCAACTACGGCTACGACGCCCAGAACGGCGAGTACGTCGACATGTTCAAGGCCGGGATCATCGACCCGACCAAGGTGGTGCGGACTGCCCTGCAGGACGCGGCCTCGATTGCCGGGCTCCTGATCACGACCGAGGCCATGGTCGCCGAGCGGCCGAAGAGGGAGTCGGCCGGTGGCGGCATGCCCGGCGGTGGCATGGGCGGCATGGGCGGCATGGGCGATATGGACTACTGAGCCCAGCCTCGGCCGAGAAACCAGACGGGGGCCGTCCTTCGGGGCGGCCCCTTTTCCTTTCACCACCGCGTGAGGCAAGGGCGGCTCAGTCGGCTGGATCGATGGCGCCCGCCGGGCGCGCCGCAGGCGCGGGCCGCCGCCACTCGCGCGCCCGCTGGCAGGCGACGTAAAGCGTCGGGATGATGAGCGTGCCGAGCACCGCGGCGGCGAGCATGCCGCCGAGCACGGTGATGCCGATCGAGACCCGGCCGGCCGCGCCCGCGCCCGCTGCGAAGACCACCGGCACCACGCCCAGGATGAAGGAGAAGGCGGTCATCATGACGGCGCGGAAGCGCAGCCGCGCC
>CAZXYL010000145.1:0-5093 GCA_964644915.1 uncultured Geminicoccaceae bacterium | reverse complement strand
GCCGCCGGCCGACCCGCTGCCCGACGAGCCGTTGCCTGCGGGATTGCCGGCGGGTCCGCTGCCACCGTCGGACGGGCCGGGTGCCGGGCCGCCCGGCTCGCTGCCGCGGCCATAGCCGCCGGCATAGCTGCGGTCGCTGTCGTTGTACTGGACGACGCAGAGCCGGCTGATGGATGCGGCCTGCGCCCGGCTCATGGCCGTCATCTCCACCGCGGGGCAGGTCGGCGAGGTCACGGCGCCGGTGCATCCGGTCGCCAGCAGGAGAAGCGTCGCCACACCGAGCGATCGGGTCGCAGTCATGTTCGGCCCTTCCGGCTACATCGTCAAGTCGACGTTTACCGTCCGGGAAAATAAGAGCAATATACATAAAATGCAATGTAAATCATGGTTAATAGAACGTCATAGTAAAGCGTCATTAGCGTTAATTATGAAAGGGGCTGTTACTGCAGGAGCGGGGCAGGAGGCGTGCCGCGGCAGCGGCGCGGGCAGGCGTCCCCCATGCAGCCACGGCGGCGCGAGCGTGGCGGTGGGCAGCGAGGCGGCCCGCGCTCAGCGGCCGCGCCAGACCGGCTCGCGCTTCTCGGCGAACGCGCGCGCGCCTTCCCTCGCGTCCTCGCTCTCGTACAGCGCTTCTACGGCGGGCAGGCGCTTCTTGGTCACGCGATCGAACGCGTCCTGGACCGGCAGGTGCGCGGTCTCACGCACCACCTCCTTGATCGCGGCGAAGACCAGGGGCGGGCCGCTCGCCAGCAGCGCCGCGACCTCGCGGGCGCGCGGCAGCAGGCTTTCCGCCGGCAGCACCTGGTTCACCAGCCCCCAGCGCGCGGCCTCGGCCGCCTCCAGCCAGCGCCCGGTGAACAGGAGGTCCATCGCGACGTGGTAGGGGACCCGCCGCGGCAGCTTGATGCTCGCGGCATCGGCCAGCTGCCCGGCCTTGATCTCCGGCAGCGAGAAGCGGGCGTGCCCGGCGGCGAGGATCAGATCGGCCGAGAGCGCCAGCTCGAAGCCGCCGCCGACCGCCATGCCGTTCACCGCCGCGATCACCGGCTTGTTCAGGCCGGGCAGCTCCTGCAGGCCGCCGAAGCCGCCGACCCCGAAATCGGTATCCGGCGTCTCGCCGCCGGCCGCGGCCTTGAGGTCCCAGCCGGCGCTGAAGAAGCGATCGCCGGCACCCGTGACGATGGCGACGCGCAGCTCCGGATCGTCGCGGAAGGCGGCGAAGACCTCGCCCATGCGCCGGCTGGTCGCGGCATCGATGGCATTGGCCTTGGGCCGGTCGAGGGTGACCTCGAGGACGGCACCGTCGCGCGTCGTCCGGATGACCTCGCTCACGCCACCTGCTCCCCTGGTCTCCGCGTTTCGTCCCGCTCGCCGCCCACGCGGATCAGCGCATCGGCCGCGATCGCACCGTCCGGGTAGACGAACAGCGGGTTGACGTCGAGCTCCAGAACCTGCGCCTGCGGATCCTGCGCGAGCGCACCGATGCGGCATGCGGCATCCACGACCGCGTCGACATCCGCCGCCGGCGCCCCCCGCCAGCCCTGGAGCTGGGGCCAGATTCTGAGCGTCCGCAGGGCGTCCTCGATCTCCGCGGGCGCGGCCGGCAGGAGAAGGAGGGCGACGTCGCGCCAGAGCTCGGCCCGGGTGCCGCCGGCGCCGATCAGGAGGTGCGGCCCGAACTGCGGGTCGACGTCGATGCCAACGATCAGCTCCGCGATTGGCGGCGGCAGCATGCGCTCGACCAGCACCTCGTCGCCCAGGCCCGCCATGCTGCGGGCCGCGGTCGCGACCTCGTCGACACTGCGGAGGTTCAGCGCGACGCCGCCGGCCTCGGTCTTGTGCGCGATCCGTCCCGCGCTCTTCACCGCCACCGGGAAGCCCAGTCGCGCCGCCGCCGCTGCGGCGTCCGCGATCGGCACGACCTCGCCGGGCGGCAGACGGACGCCGGCGTCGGCCAGCAGGCGCCGCGCGGCGCGCAGAGGTAGCGGCGCCGGCTCCGGCCCGGCCCGGGGCGCCGGCGCGGGGGCGGGCAGGGACGGCAGCTGGGTTGCCATGCCGGCCCAGGCCTCGCCGAGCCAGGCTGCGGTCCCAATCGCGCGCAGGCACTCGGGCAGTCCCTGCATGGGTGCGACCCCGGCCGCCATGAGCCGCTCGCGCGCCGGCCGCGGCAGCGTTTCCGGCAGCGACGAGACGACGAGCGCGCGGCCGCCGGTGGCCCCGGCGGCCAGGGTCATCGCCTCGGCGGCGAGATCCCAGGCGGCGAGGTCGTTCTCGCCCGGGCGCGGCCAGTCGAGCACCAGGAGCGTGGCATCGAAGCCCGCACCAAGCATGGCCGCAAAGCAGCCGCGCATGCGCAGGCGGTCGGCCCAGATGTAGGTGTGGTAGTCGAGCGGGTTCGCGATCGCGACGCGCGGGCCGAGCACGTCCGCCAGCACCGCGCGGCTGGCCTCGGGCAGGGGCGGCAGCTCGAGGCCGGTCGCGGCCGCGAGGTCCGCGACCATGGCCGCATCGCCGCCCGAGCAGCTGAGCGAGCCGATGCGCCGGCCGGGCAGGGGCCCGTGCACGTGCAGGAGCTTCAAGGTCTCGAGCAGGTCCGCCAGGGTCTCCACGCGCGCGATGCCGTAGCGGCGGAAGAAGACGTCGATCAGCGCGTCCCGGCCGGCGAGCGAGCGGGTGTGGCTGAGCGCGGTACGCGCGCCTGCATCCGAGCGCCCGGCCTTGAGCGCGACCACCGGCAGGCGCCTTGCGGCACATTTCAGGGCGACGCGCGCGAAGCCGGCCGGGTCGGCCACGGTCTCGAGGTACAGGCCGAGCGCCGTGATGCGCGGGTCGTCGGCGAGCAGGTCGATGAGGTCGTGCACACCGAGCTGCGCCTGATTGCCGACCGAGACCACGGCTGCGACCGGCAGGCCGCGCTCCTGCATGGTGAGCGTGATCGCGATGTTGCCGCTCTGGCTGACGAGCGCCACGCCCCGCTCCACGGCCCTGGCGCCGTGCTCGTCCGGCCAGAGCGCCACACCGTCCAGGAGGTTGAGCAGGCCGTAGCAGTTCGGGCCCAGGAGCGCCATCTCGCCCGCCGCCTCGACCAGGCGCTGCTCGAGCGCCCGGCCGTCCGCGACCTCGGCGAAGCCCGCGGCGTACGCGACGGCGCCCCCGGCGCCCGACGCCGCGAGCTCGGCCACCGCCGCGACCGTCGCCTCGCGGCCGATGCCGAGAAAAGCCGCATCCGGCGGCTCGGGCAGGTCCCGCACGCGCGCCAGGCACGGCACGCCGGCCAGCTCGGCGCGCTCGGGATTGATCGCATGGATCGGGCCGCCAAAGCCGAGCTTTCGGCACTGGCGGATGACCGCCTCGGCGGCGCGCCCGCCCACGACCGCGATGCTCCGCGGCCGCAGCAGCCGCTCCAGGTTGCGCCGGCGCGGGTCGGCGAGCACGCGTTCAGGCTCCGCGCGGGCGCAGGATCTCGCGCGCGATGATGTGGCGCTGGATCTCGGAGGTGCCGTCCCAGATCCGCTCGACCCGGGCATCCCGCCAGAAGCGGGCGATCGGCACCTCGCTCATCAGCCCCATGCCGCCGAAGATCTGCACCGCATCGTCGGTCACCCGCGCCAGCATCTCGCTCGCGAACAGCTTGGCCTGGGCGATCTCCCGGTTGGCGCTCTGGCCCTGGTCGAGCTTCCAGGCGGCGGAAAGCGTGAGGAGATCCGCCGCATCGATCTCGGTCGCCATGTCGGCGAGCTTGAAGCCGGTGCCCTGGAACCTTCCGATCGGCTGGCCGAACTGCCGGCGCGAGGCCGACCAGTCGGCGGCGAGATCGAACACGCGCCGCGCCCGCCCGACGCAGGTGGCGGCGACGGTCAGGCGCGTGGCGTAGAGCCAGGTGTTCATCAGATCGAAGCCCTGACCCTCCTCGCCCAGCACTTGGGCGGCCGGCACGCGGCAGTCGTCGAAGGCAAGGATGCAGTTGTGATAGCCGCGATGGGAGACGCTCTCATAGCCCGCCCTGATCTCGAAGCCCGGGGTGCCGCGATCGACGAGAAAGCAGGTGATCCGCTGCCTCGGTCCCTTGGGCGTCTCGTCGGTGCCGGTGGCGACGAACACGATCGCGAAGTCCGCGACGTCCGCGTGGCTGATGAAGTGCTTGGTGCCATTGATCGCCCAGTCGGCGCCGTCGCGACGCGCGAAGGTCTTCATCGAGCGGATGTCGGAGCCGGCCTCAGGCTCGGTCATGGCGAGGCAATCGAGCTTCTCGCCGCGCACGGCGGGGAAGAGCCAGCGCTCGCGCTGCTCGTCCTTGCAGGCGCACAGGATGTTGGAGGGCCGCCCGAAATGCACCGTGAGCGCCATCGACGCGCGGCCGAGCTCGCGCTCGAGCAGGGTGAAGGTCAGATGGTCGAGGCCGCCGCCGCCGAACGCCTCGGGGATGTTGGCGGCGTAAAAGCCGAGGTCCAGCACCTTGCGCCGGATCGCCGCCGCCATCTCGTCCCGCACGTGGCCTGTGCGCTCGACCTCGTCCTCGAGCGGGTACAGCTCGCGCTCGACGAAGTCGCGCACGGTGTCCACCACCATCTGCTGCTCTGGGGTGAGGCCGAAGTCCATGGCAGACGTCCCGATCCGGAGCGGCAGGACATCCTGCTGCGCATCGGCTCGGGAGTCACGCCTTCGGAGCGTGTCTGCGGCGCCTCCATCGGACCAAGGCTGCCTGTCAGGCGCTGGAGAGCCGTGCCTGGCCCGCCGTGCAACCATCCGGCCTTGCCAGGGCGCGTGCACGCGCTTAGCTGATGGCGGGCGCGCCCTGCGGCGCGAACGTCGGAGTCCCGGATGCCCGCCCCCCAGGATACCAGCCTCGACCTGCTCAAGGCGCTCGCCGACAACCCGAGCGTGCAGCTCAGGATCGACGAGCGGCCCGAGGCCGGCATCCCGTTCCGGCTGCAATCCGACTACCAGCCCGCGGGCGACCAGCCTCAGGCGATCGAGGAGCTGACCCTCGGCATCGAGCAGGGCGCCAAGGACCAGGTGCTGCTGGGCGTCACCGGCTCGGGCAAGACGTTCACCATGGCGCAGGTGATCGCGCGCGTGCAGAAACCCACCTT
>CAZXYL010000144.1:0-3677 GCA_964644915.1 uncultured Geminicoccaceae bacterium | reverse complement strand
TCGGTCAAGCGCCACTTCCTCGAGCTCGGCAAGGACTGCCAGACCGAGCCGTTCACCGCGGTCGGCATTGGCGACATGTCGGGCGACGTGTTCGGCAACGGCATGCTGCTCTCCGAGCAGATCCGTCTGATCGCGGCCTTCGACCACCGCCACATCTTCATCGACCCGAATCCGGACCCGGCCGTCAGCTACGCCGAGCGCAAGCGGCTGTTCGAGCTGCCGCGCTCGACCTGGGAGGACTACGACAAGTCGAAGCTGAGCGAAGGCGGCGGCATCTTCCCACGCAGCCTGAAATCGATCCGGCTCTCGCCCGAGGCGCGCCGGGCGCTGGCCACCGACGTCGAGGAGTTCACGCCGCACGAGCTGATCAGGACGATCCTTCTGGCCCCGGTCGAGCTGCTCTGGAACGGCGGCATCGGCACCTATGTCAAGTCGACGGAGGAGCGCCATGCCGAGGCGTTCGACCGCACGAACGATCCGGTGCGCGTGAACGGCCGCGAGCTGCGCTGCAAGATCGTGGCCGAGGGCGGTAATCTGGGGCTGACCCAGAAAGGGCGGATCGAGTTCGCCCGCGCCGGCGGGCGCATCAACACCGACTTCGTCGACAACTCCGCCGGCGTCGACTGCTCCGACCACGAGGTCAACATCAAG
Source organism: uncultured Geminicoccaceae bacterium (assembly GCA_964644915.1). Taxonomy (GTDB): domain Bacteria; phylum Pseudomonadota; class Alphaproteobacteria; order Geminicoccales; family Geminicoccaceae; genus CAZXYL01. The sequence continues at coordinate 3,026 of CAZXYL010000144.1, read as the reverse complement.
ATCCTGCTCAACAAGGTGGTCGACCAGGGCGACATGACGATGAAGCAGCGCGACAAGCTGCTCGCCGAGATGACCGACGAGGTGGCGCAGCTGGTCCTGCGCAACAACATCCTCCAGGTGCAGGCGATCTCGCTCGCGGAGGCGCGCCGGCAGGATCTGTTCGACAGCCAGGCTGCCTTCATGCGCCGCCTGGAGGCGAGCGGCCGGCTCGACCGGCAGCTCGAGATGCTGCCGGATGACGAGGGCCTGGCGCAACGTCGGCAGTCGGGCCAGGGCCTGTTGCGCCCCGAGATCGCGCTGCTCGTCGCCTACGCCAAGACGACGCTCTACGACGAGCTGCTCGCGTCCGATCTGCCGGACGAGCCCTATCTGGTGCAGGACCTGGTCAAGTACTTCCCGCGCCCGCTGCGGCGACGTTTCCGCGACCCGATCGAGCGCCACCGCCTGCGCCGGGAGATCATCGCGACCGTGGTCGCCAACAGCGTCGTCAACCGCGGTCTCGGCGAGTTCGTGAGCGAGCTCAGCGAGCAGACCGGGCGCTCGTCCGCCTCGATCGCGCGCGCCTACATCGTGGCGCGCGACGCGTTCGGGCTGATCCCGCTGCTCGGCGAGCTCGAGCGGCTCGCGGTGCAGATCGGCGCGGCGCGGCAGACGGCGCTGCTCGGCGAGGCCCGCGACGCGCTCGCCCGGGGCACGCAGTGGTTCCTCGTCAACCTGCCGGCGCCGGTCGACATCCGTGCCGCCGTGACCCGCTTCGGGCCCGGCATCGCGAGCTTGATCGAGCAGCTCGAGATGGTGCTGGGCGACGCGGATCGACACAGCTTCGGCCACTCGGTCGACCAGTATCTCGGGCTCGGCATCGACGCCTCGCTGAGCCGGCGGCTCGCCGCTCTGCCTTACCTGTTTCCGGCCTGCGAGGTCGTGGCCGTGGCCGAAGGGGCGGGCATCGACGTCGCCGCCGCGGCCAAGGTGTACTTCGCCCTCGACGCCCGCCTTCGGCTCGGCCGCCTGCGCGACCGGCTGGAGCGGGCCAGCCCGCGCAGCCAGTGGGAGCGGCACGCGCTCGCCGGGCTGCACGAGGACCTGTTCCGGGAGCACCGGCGCCTCACCACCGAGGCGCTGGTCGATGCCGAAATCCGCACCCAGGCCGAGACCGCGGGCGCGGCCGTCGATCCCGCCGTGGGCGACTGGCTGACGCGGGAGGTGGCGGGGTTCGGCCGCTGGCAGCGGCTGCTCGGCGAGCTCGATGCGCAGGCCGGCACCGATCTCGCCATGCTCTCCGTCGCGGTGCGTTCGCTCGGCGGTCTGCTCGGCGCCCGCGCGGCCGCGGCGGCATGAAGCCTTGCGCTAGAGCCAGCCGACCCCCAAATCGAGCGGACGTTGCCAACCTGAGGGCGCACGATTATGTTCGCCTGCCGTCACGCCGCGGAATGACTTGAGCGCCAAGATCGTTACGGAGGCTTCGTCTCGTCGTCGCGCGAGGCTGGGATACCGATGATGCGGCACACTGGCGGACGGCGTTGGCCACCGCTTAGGACATGGGGACACCGAACGGCGACCCGTCTGGTGGGGAAGGGAATGACTCAGGTCAACACGAACGCGACCAAAGAAACTGAACTGTTTTTCCGCCAGTGGCTGCGGTCACCGAAATCGATGGGGTCCGTGATTCCGTCGTCGCGCGCTCTTGCGCGGGCGGTGACCCGTGCCGTCTCCTGGCGGCCGGGCCAGACTGTGGTCGAGCTCGGTGCCGGCACGGGGGCGATCTCGCGCGGCCTCATGGCCTCGGGCCTGCCCGCCGAAGCCGTGATGATGATCGAGCTCGACCGCTCGCTGTACGAGTATCTGCGCGACCGGTTCCCCGACGTCGCGGTGGTCAACGGCGATGCCACCCGGCTGCTCGACATCCTGCGTCAGCACGGCGTGCAGGACGTCGGCACCGTCATCTCGGGCCTGCCCATGGTCACCATGCCGCTCGAGTTCCAGCGCGCGATCGTCGAGCAGAGCTTTGCAGCGCTCGGCGACGACGGCTGCATGCTGCAGTACTCCTACTCGCCGGTGCCGCCGATCCGGGCCAAGCGCCTGGGCGTCAAGGCCGAGCTGGTCCGCTACGTGGTGCGGAACCTGCCTCCGGCCACGGTCTGGCGCTTCCGGCGACTGAACGGCCATGGCAAAGTCAACGGTGCGAGCGCCGGCGCGAGCTAGAACCGACCAGCCGAGCGGGGATGCGGAGATCCTCGACGCGGCAACGTCCGCGCGCGAGGCCGACTGATGGCCGGCGCGTCCGGGCTGCGGCCCGGCGGGCGTTTCTGGCAGAGCCCGGCCGGGCGTCTGGTCTACGACCATATCCTCCACCAGGCGCGCTGGCTCGTGCTCGCCGTCGTGTGCATGGTGATCTATGCGGGCACGACGGCCGGGCAGGCCTGGCTCATGGAGCCGATGCTCGATCGCGTGTTCCTGCAGCGCGATCAGCTCATGCTGGTGATCGTGCCGCTCGCCGTGATCGCGCTCGCCGTTCTCAAGGGCGGCGTCGACTATGGCCAGTCGGTGGCACTCGCGCGGGTCGGGCAGCGGGTCGAGGCCGACCTCCAGCAGCGCCTCTTTCACCATCTGATCCGCGCTGATCTCCGCTACTTCATCGAGCGCGGCTCCGGGCCGCTGATCTCCGGGCTCACCTACGATACGCAGCAGCTGCGCGCGGCGACCTCCTCCGCGATCACCGGTGGGGCCAAGGATGCGATCACGATCCTCTTTTTGATCGGCCTGATGTTCTATCAGGACTGGCGGCTCGCCTGCGTGGCGCTCGTGGGCTTTCCGCTGGCCGCGCTGCCGATCATCCGGCTGGGCCGGCGCATGCGCAAGGTGTCGCGGCAGGGACAGGCGCAGATGGCGCTGCTCACGGCCCGGCTCGAGCAGACCTTCCACGGCGTGCGTCAGGTCAAGGCCGACAACCGGGAGGCGGCGGAATCCGCCCAGGCCGGCTCGCTCATCGAGCGGCTGTTCGGGCTCAACCTCAAGGCGGCGCGGGT
>CAZXYL010000143.1:0-13470 GCA_964644915.1 uncultured Geminicoccaceae bacterium | reverse complement strand
CTACTCGATTTGGAGGATCTGCTTGGCCTCGGCGAGCGCGGCCATCGACTCCTCGTGCTGACCCTCCTCGTGCAGGCGCTCACCCTCGGCCCGCAGCTCCTCCACCTGCTGCCGCTCCTCGTCGGTGAGGTCGGCGGTGGGCAGCGCCTCGTCGATCGCAGCCATCTCCGTCGGGCACTGGAACGCGAGCACCGGGGTCGTGGACAGCCCGACCAGCGCACCGCCGGCGAGCAGCGCCAAGTAGAGTTTGTTCATCGGAGTCCTCCCTTGATCGGCAGCCATGCCTCGAAAGAGAGACGCATGAGAGGTCGGTGTTATTCCATGCGGGCTCGAGGAGGGTGTCCAGTCTCTGGCCTCGCGCCGGCCATGGCGGGCGCGGTCCGCCGCGTGCTAAGCTCGATCCCGCCCAGCTCCTCGGCCCGACCCGTTCCCGAGACATGCGCCGGTTCGCCGCCCTCTACGAAGCGCTCGATGCCACCACGAGAACCAACGCCAAGGTCGAGGCGATCGTGGAGTACCTGCGCGACGTGCCGCCCGAGGATGCCGCCTGGGCGGTCTTCTTCCTCACCGGGCGGCGCCTCAAGCGCCTGATCTCGGGCCGCATTCTGCGCGCGTGGGCGGGCCGCGTCGCGGGCGTGCCGGAGTGGCTGCTCGCCGAGGCGCACGCCGCGGTCGGCGACAGCGCCGAGACGGCGGCGTTGCTCGTGGCCGGCGGCCCCGACCCGGACGCGGCGGCGCTGCCGCTGCATCGCTGGCTGGAGGAGCGGATCCTGCTGCTGCGCGACCAGCCGCCGGCGCATCAGCAGACGCTGGTCACCGCCTGGTGGGCCGAGCTGCCGAGGTCCGAGGTCTTCATCCTCAACAAGCTGCTCACGGGCGCGCTCCGCGTCGGCGTCTCGCACCTCCTTGTCGTCCGCGCGCTCGCCGCCCTCTCGGGGCTGCCGCCCGCGGTCATCACTCATCGCCTGATGGGCCACTGGCAGCCCGGCGCCGCCTGGTACCGCAGCCTGCTCGCGCCCGAGCGCGGCGGCGAGGACGGCTCGCGCCCTTACCCGTTCCACCTCGCCTTGCCGCTCGATCAGCCCCCCGATGCGCTCGGGCCGGTGCGCGACTGGCTGGTGGAGTGGAAATGGGACGGCATCCGGGCGCAGCTGATCCGGCGGGGCGGCGACGTCTTCCTCTGGTCGCGCGGCGAGGAGCTGATCACCGAGCGTTTTCCCGACATCATCGGCGCCATGGGTGGCCTGCCGGACGGCCTCGTGCTCGACGGCGAGATCCTGGCCTGGGGTGAGGACGGCGTCCTGCCGTTCGCGGTCCTGCAGCAGCGGATCGGCCGCGAGCGCCTGACGCCGCAGATCCTCGCGAGCGCGCCCGCGCGCTTCCTGGCCTACGACCTGCTCGAGGCGGAGGGGGTGGATCTGCGCGCGCAGGCGCTCGCCGCGCGGCGCGCGCGCCTGTTGGCGCTGGCCGGGGCCGCGGGCGGCCGCATTCAGATCTCACCGGAGGTGGCGGCGCGCAACTGCGCCGAGCTCGCAGCCCTGCGCACGGACGCGCGCGCGCGCCGGGTCGAAGGCCTGATGCTCAAGCGGCGCGCCTCGGCCTACGGCTCCGGCCGCCAGCGCGGCGCCTGGTGGAAGTGGAAGGTCGACCCGCTCACGGTCGACGCGGTGCTGATCTACGCCCAGGCGGGCAGCGGGCGACGCGCCAATCTGTTCACCGACTACACCTTCGGGGTCTGGCAGGGCGGGGCGCTGGTGCCGCTCGCCAAGGCCTATTCCGGCCTGACCGACGAGGAGATCGCGCGCCTCGATCGCTGGATCCGCCGGCACACCCTCGAGCGCTTCGGGCCGGTGCGCGCGGTCCAGCCGGTCCAGGTGTTCGAGCTCGCCTTCGAGAGCGTGAGCCCGTCGAGCCGGCACAAGTCGGGCCTGGCGCTGCGCTTCCCGCGCATCCTGCGCTGGCGCGAGGACAAGCCGGCGGCCGAAGCCGACCGGCTGGAGCAGGTGCGGGCGCTGATCACGGTGGCCGGAGGCGACGAGCGAGGGCACGATTAACGGGCTGTTAACCCTGTTCGGTTATTGAGGGTTGCGCGTGAGGCCTCCTTTGGACGCACTCCAGGCGACCTTCGGACCGAGACCGATCAGGAGCAGCCCGATGATGCAGGACGGCTCGCTTGCCGCGCGCGACGTGAACGCGCTCATCCATCCGTTCACCGAGATCGGGGAGCTGGCCCTGCGCGGCCCCCTGGTGATCAGCCGCGGCGAGGGCGCCTACGTCTACGACCAGGCCGGCAACCGCTATCTGGAGGGCATGGCAGGGCTGTGGTGTACGGCGCTCGGGTTCAGCGAGGCCCGCCTGGTGCGCGCGGCGCACGAGCAGATGCAGCGCCTGCCCGCGTATCACCTGTTCGGCGCCAAGTCCTGCGCGCCGGCGGTCGAGCTGGCCGAGCGCCTGCTCGCCATGGCGCCGGTGCCGATGTCCAAGGTGCTGTTCGTGTGCTCGGGCTCGGAGGCGAACGACAGCGCGCTCAAGCTGGCCCGCTATTATCACGCCGTGCGCGGCGCGCCGCAGAAGCGCAAGATCATCTCCCGGGTCCGCGGCTACCATGGCGCCACGCTGGCCTGCGCCAGCCTGACCGGCCTGCCGCACGCGCACCAGCTCTTCGGCCTGCCACTTGAGGGCGTCCTGCACGCCGAGTGCCCGCACTACTACCGCCTCGCCCTGCCGGGCGAGAGCGAGGAGCAGTTCGCCGCGCGCCTGGCCGCCGGTCTGGAGCGGCTGATCCTGCGCGAGGGGCCGGAGACGGTGGGCGCCTTCATCGCCGAGCCGGTGATGGGCGCAGGCGGCGTGATCCTGCCGCCGCGCACCTATTTCGAGCAGGTCCAGGCGGTGCTGCGCCGGCACGACGTGCTGCTGATCGCGGACGAGGTGATCACCGGCTTCTGCCGCACCGGCAACATGTTCGGCTGCGAGACCTACGGCATCGAGCCGGACATCATCACGCTCGCGAAGGGGCTCTCGTCGGGCTACATGCCGATCGGCGCGGTCCTGGTCTCGCACCGGATCTTCGAGGCGATGCGGGCCGGGAGCCGGCAGGTCGGCACCTTCGGTCACGGCTTCACCTACAGCGGCCATCCGGTCGCCGCTGCCGTGGCGCTGGAGGCCCTGCGGATTTACCAGGCCGACGACGTGCTCGGGCACGTCCGGCGTCTGGCGCCGCTGTTCGCACAGCGCCTGGCCGAGCTCGCGACGCACCCTCTGGTCGGGCACGCCCGGGCGGTGGGTCTGGTGGGCGCGCTCGAGCTGATGGCGGACCGGGCGCAGCGGATCCCCTTTGCGCCGGGGCTTCGGGTCGGCGCGCGCGTCGTCGAGCAGGCGCAGGCCCAGGGCGTGCTCCTGCGCCCGCTGGTCGACACGGTCTCGTTCTGTCCGCCGCTGATCGTGAACGAGGGCGAGATCGAGCTGATGTTCGATGCCGTGCGCGTGGCGCTTGACCGGGTCGCGGCGGAGCTGGCCGAGCCGCAGAGCAAGGTCGCCTGAGCTCACGACGCCAGGGCCAGGGGCGCGGCTGTTGGCCGCGGAGAGCCCGGCAGGCGTCGGTCGAAATCGGTCCCGTCAGACCGGCGCCGCCGGTGTTCAGTAGACGTCCTGGCCGCCGTTGACCGGGATCTCGGCCCCCGTGATGTAGGAGGTGCCAGGGCTGCACAGGTAGAAGATCACGCCCGCGACCTCCTCGGGCGAGCCGAGCCGGCGCAGCGGGATGCGCGAGACCAGCTGGTCGGTGCCGGGCGAGAGGATCGCGGTGTTGATCTCGCCCGGGCAGACGGCGTTGACCCGGATGCCCAGATGCGCCAGATCGGCAGCGAGCTCACGGGTCAGCGCCCACAGCGCCGCCTTCGAGGTGCTATACGCGCTGCCGGCGAAGGGATGGACCCGGTGCCCGGCGATCGAGGTCACGTTGACGATGGCACCCTCGCCGTGCTGCAGCCGATCGGCGAGCACGCGCGAGAAGAACACGGGCGAGAAGAGGTTGGTCGCGAAGACTTCCTGCCACAGCGAAAGATCGCCGTCGAGGCAGCCGAGACGCTGCCCGTCCGGGCCCTTGGGCGAAAAGCCGGCGTTGTTGACCAGCGCATGCAGATGCGCATCGCCCAGGAGCTCGTACAGGCGGTCGATCGCCAGATCGAGATTTTCCGGCCGCGCGAGGTCGGCCGTGATATGGAAGTGCCGGTCGCTCCGGCCGCACTGGGGCGGTACCTGGTCGCGCGAGCAGGTGACGGCACGCCAGCCTTGATCGACGAAGTATTTCGCGGTGGCGTGACCGATACCGCGGCTCGCCCCGGTGATGAACACGGTCTTGGGCCCGCTCATGGCTGCGCACCTTCCGGCTGCTCGAGAACAGCACATAAGCGCCGGCCGGAACGCGGGCAAGGCCGGGGCAGGCCTGCGTCGGCCGCGGCCGTGCGTTCGGGCTGAGCCGGTGGCGCGCGACGCCCGGCGGCCATCACGATGATCGCCCGCATCAAAGGCCTGATGCGCCTGACCCTGGTGCGCAACATCCTGGCGCTCTACGCGGTGCAGATCACCAATCGCCTGCTGCCGTTCATCGTCATCCCCTTTCTGTCCCGCGTGCTCGACCCGACCGGCTTCGGTCTCTACGCCTTCGCGCAGGCGTTCGCGGTCTACCTCGTGATCGTCGTCGAGTATGGCTTCGAGCTGGCCGGGGCGCGCGCCGTGGCCCGGCGCCGCGAGGAGCCGCACCGGATCGGTGAGCTGGTCGGCGGGGCACTGACGGTTCAGCTCCTGCTGGCGCTCGTGGTCGCACTGATCGCGCTCGGCATGCGCTTCGCTGTGCCCGAGTTTCGCATGGCACCTGCGCTGCTCTGGGCGGCGCTCGCCTTTGCGGTGCTGCAGGGCTTCAACCCAGTATGGTACTTCGTCGGCCAGGAGCGGGTGCCGGTGATCGCCGTCATCGACACCGGGGCCAAGATCCTCGCCACGGTCTTGATCTTCGTGCTCGTGCGGACGCCCGACGACGCCTGGAAGGCGCTCGCCGCCTACGCCGTCGCCGCCGCGCTCACGACCGGGATCGGCTACGCCCTGGTCCTGCGCGAGGTCCGGCCGGCACGCCCGAGCCTGGCCCTGATCGGCGCGACGCTCAAGCTCGCCTTTCCCATGTTCCTGATGCGCATCTCGGTCATGATGCACACCACCGGCAACGTCTTTCTGCTCGGCCTGCTCGCCGTGCCGCAGCAGGTGGCCTTCTTCGCCGCCGCCGAGAAGCTCTGCCGCCCGTTCGCCTGGCTCCTGCAGCCGATCAACAGCGCGCTTCTGCCGCGGCTCGCCAACCTGCTCGGCCACGATCGCCAGCGCGCCGATCGCCTGGCCGGCCTCACCATCCTGATGATGGGCGCGACCGGCATCGGGCTCGGCCTCGCGATCTGGCTGGTCGCCCCCTGGTTCATGCCCCTCTATCTGGGCCCGGGCTACGACCCGAGCGTGGTGGTCCTGCGGGTGATGGCCTTCATCGTGCCCCTGATCGTGCTCAACGCCGCGCTGGTCAGCCAGTGGATGGTGCCGCACGGGCTGGACCGGGCGCTCAACGTCGTGATCATCTCGGGCACGGTCCTCAACCTCATCCTCGCGCTCAGCATCGTGCCGTACTTCCACGCGCTCGGCATGGCCTGGGTCACCCTGGCCGTCGAGGGCTACGTCCTGATCGGTCTGCTGGTCGCGCTCCGCCGCAACGGCCTGCGCCCGATCGACCTCGGTCTGCTGCGGGCGGGGTTCGCGCGCCTCGCCGCGGCGCGCCGCTAGACTAAGACTAGCGGCGCCGGCCGAGCACGCGCCCGACGAAGGCGTCGAGCCGGCGAGCGATCGCGGCGGCGCTGCGCTCATGCTCGTGCCGGGCGAGGGCGTGATCGATGCCGGGACGCAGCGCGACCGCCTCGGCGAGCGCTGCCTCGAGCCCTTCCAAACCCTGGAACACGACGCCCGCAGGCACGGGCTCCCGCAGCATCCGGCGCATGATCGGGAAGTCCGGGCAGACCGGCGTGGCGCGGCGCGCGATGGCCTCGGCGGCGACACCGCTCGAGCGGTAGAAGTAGCGATCGCGACGATAGTTCAGGACCACGACGTCGCAGCGGTCGAGGGCCTCGAGGTATTGCTGGCGCGTGCTGGTATCGGCCACCTCGAAGCCGCGCGCGGCCCAGGCCTCGCGCACGGCCGCCTCGTTGCAGCCGACCACCAGCCGCCCGCGCAGGCGGCCCTCCTGGTGCAGCCGCCCGAGCCGCTCGAGCAGCTCCGTCGAGCCCTTTTCGGGCCGGATCTCGCCGATCACGCCGATCACCGGGAGCGCTCCCGAAGCCGCCGGGGCGCGCGGCGGCGCGAGGGGAGCCAGCGGGTGCGGCAACACGAGGAAGCGCTCGTCGTCGGGCTGGATGCCGATCTCCGCGAAGCCCTCGGTCGTCTCCAGGCAGGCGAAGCGGCAGCCGGTGCGGTGCAGGATGCGCAGCAGCCGGCGCTCCAGCCCGCGCCGATGCGCTTCCTGGAGATTGTGGTTGACCAGGAAGTAGACGCGGCGGCGCAGCGGCCAGATCAGCGGCCAGACCAGCACCAGCAGCTGGGTCAAAAACTCGCGCACCAGCACCAGGTCGCGGTCGCGCCGGCGCCAGAGCTCGCGCCCGAGGCGCAGATGCGCGGCGAGGAAAACCAAGGTCTTGGTCGGCAGAGCGGCCCAGCGCGGCCAGGGCCGCTCCGGGTCCCAGTGCATGGCCACGGGCACGACCGCGACCCGCGCCGTGGCGAGCCGCGCGGCATCCATGAATGGCCGCAGGCCATGGTGCGGATCCGTGTGCTCGCCATCGCCCGCGTCCCGGAGCGAGGGGCTCTCGATCAACGCATCCTCGAGCGCGCTCACGTGGTATCGGGTCCGTGTTGCGGGCCGTCCGTGACCGGGCGCCCACGGAACCGGTTCTGCTCGCGGTGATAAGAAGGCAGCTCGCAGGCGGCGTCAACGCGGCCGCGATCACACCGCCGTATGATGGCCGGCCCCTTTCTCCGGAGCAGGCGGATCATCGCTTCACGGCGCCAGCCGCTCGATCGTCCAGACGCCGCCGACCCGACGGTAGCGCAGGCGGTCGTGCAGGCGACCGCGCCGGCCCTGCCAGAACTCGACGCAATCGGGCAGGAGCCTGAAGCCCCCCCAGAACTCGGGGCGCGGCACCTCACCCGCGCCGAACCGTTCCCGGTAGCGCAGCTCGGCATCCTCCAGAGCGGCCCGTCCGGGGATCACCGCGCTCTGCTCGGATGCCCAGGCCCCGATCTGGCTGTCCCTCGGCCGGCTCGCGAAGTAGGCGTCGGCCTCGGCGTCCTCGACCCGCGTCACGCCCCCCTCGAAGCGCACCTGCCGCTCCAGCGGCCCCCACCAGAACATGAGCGAGGCGCGGCGATTCGCCTGCAGGGCCCGTGCCTTGCGGCTGCCGAGATTGGTGTAGAAAGCGAGCCCCCGCTGGTCCAGCCCCTTGAGCAGCACGGTGCGCACCGAGGGCTGGCCGTCGGCATCGACCGTGGCCAGCGCCATGGCGTTCGGCTCGTAGACTTCGGCGCGATGCGCGTCGTCGAACCAGCGCCGGAACTGCTCGACCGGGTCGGGCAGCACGTCGTCCTCGGACAGGCCGGTCGCGGTGTACTCCTGGCGCATGGCGGTCAGCTTCGGATCGGCAGGCATACCTCTTCGCCCTTGCGGGTTCGCCGGTATTGCGCCCGCGCCGCCGGGCGCGCCCGTCTGGCTGATCGGGCATTTGCGCGCGGGTGTCAATGCGGCGCGAGCGTGGCGAGCCGGATGCCGCGCCAACCGCCTTGCGCATCCGCCGCGGCTGAGCGAGGTTGGCGACCGCTTTTGACCGGCAGAGGGAGACCGGGTGTCATGCGACCGAATCGGCTGCGCGAGATCTGGCGGGACGGCGGTGCGGCCGTGAACGGCTGGCTGCAGATCCCGCATGGCTTCGCGGCGGAAATCATGGCGGCCCAGGGCTGGGACAGCCTCACCGTCGACATGCAGCACGGCCCGCTCGGGTACGATACCGCGCTCACCCTGCTGCAGGCGTTCTCCTCGAGCGAGGCGACGCCGCTCGCGCGCGTGCCCTGGAACGAGCCGGGCATCATCATGAAGATGCTCGATGCCGGCTGCTACGGCATCATCTGCCCGATGATCAACACCGCCGAGGAGGCGCAGCGCTTCGTCGGCGCCTGCCGCTACCCGCCCAAGGGCTACCGCAGCTTCGGCCCGACCCGCGTGAGCTTCTACGCCGGCGCGGACTATCCGGAGCACGCCAACGACACGGTGATCGCGCTCGCGATGATCGAGACCGCGCAGGCGGTCGCGAACCTCGACGAGATCCTGGATACGCCCGGCCTGGACGGCGTGTACGTGGGCCCGGCCGACCTCAGCCAGAGCCTGACCGGCAAGCCGGGCGTCGATCATACCGAGCCGCGCATGCTCGAGGTGCTCGAGCAGATCGTGCAGGCCGTCAGGGGGCGTGGGCTGGTCGCCGGCATCCACGTGGTCGCCACCGACTACGCGCGCAGCATGATCGACAAGGGCTACCAGTTCGTGACGATTCAGTCGGACGGCCGGCTGCTCGCGAACGCCGCCGTGGCGGCGGTGCGCGCGGTCAAGGAGGAGCCGGTGGAAGGCACGCGGCCGCGCGGCCCGTACTGAGAGCGGGGATCGGCGCGCCTGACGTTCGCGGGTGCGCTCGCGCATGCGGCCTCGCCGCACGAGAGCGGCGTCGGGGTGCGCCGGCCGGGCCTTCAGGGATAGATGATGATCGTGGTGCCGTCCTCGACCCGGGCCCAGATCTCGTCCATCTGCTCGTTGGTCACGGCGATGCAGCCGTTGGTCCAGTCGGTTCGGGGATGGCCGATTGCCGGCGCGTGCAGCCCGTTGGGCAGCCCGTGGAGCATGATCAGACCGCCTGGATCCACCCCCCAGCGGTCGGCGTGCTCGGTGTCGCGCGGATGCGGGTACGAGATGTGGATCGAACGGTAGAATTCGCTCCTCGGGTTCCTCCAGTCGAGTGTGTAGACACCCTCGGGCGTGCGCCCGTCGCCTTCCATGCGCTTGGGGCCGCGGGGATCGCGGCCGAGCGCGATCGGGAAGGATTTGAGGACCCGGCCTTCCCGTTTCAGTTGCAGAACACGCTTGCTCTTGTAAACCACGACCAGGTCGGCCCTGGTCAGATCCAACCGCGGGATCTGGGCCTGCACGGGGCGGGCGAGCAGGGGCAGGAGCAGGATCAAAAGCACGGAGATGACCGAGGTTGGGCGCATCGCTCCTTGATCTCTTTTTCGTGAGGCTTGCCGCAGGCTTTAGTTCAATCGAAACGCCGCGCGCTGTAAATCGTCTCCGCATCGGGAAGCGGGGGCAGCCAGCGACCCGGGGGAGAAATGTCCACGCGATCGACTAAGAATCCGTTGCCGCAGCCGCGTCGTCGCCCGGCCGTCGCGTTCTGCCTGGTCGGCGTCTGGTTCTCCAGCGGCTGCAATCTGGCCGCTATGGTCGACCAGGAAGGTAACCTGCGCGAGACCACGACCTATCGCGCCGCCTACGAGGACACCCTGCTCGACGTGGCACGTCGGTTCAATCTCGGCTACGTCGAGATGGTCGCGGCCAATCCGGGCACCGATCCCTGGCTGCCGGGCGAGGGCACCGAGGTCGTCCTGCCGACCATCCACCTGCTGCCCGAGGTGCAGCCGGAGGGCATCATCATCAATCTGTCGGACATGCGGCTCTATTATTTCCCGGAGCCGGGTGCCACGCCGCGCTCCTATCCGATCGGGATCGGCCGCGAGGGTCTGCAGACGCCGCTCGGGACCACCGAGATCGTGCGCAAGACGGAGAACCCGACCTGGCGCCCGACGGCGCGCATGCGCGCGGAGGATCCGGAGCTGCCCGAGGTCGTGCCGCCAGGGGACGACAACCCGCTCGGCACGCGGGCCATGTACCTCGGCTGGTCGCAATATCTGATCCACGGCACCAACAAGCCGTGGGGCATCGGCCGCCGCTCGAGCAGCGGTTGCATTCGCATGTACCCCGAGGACGTCGAGGAGATCTACGCGCGGGTCAAGATCGGGACCAAGGTGACGGTGGTCGACCAGCCGATCAAGATCGGCTGGATCGACGGCGAGCTCTACCTCGAGGCGCACCCGACCCAGAAGCAGAGTGATCAGCTCGAGGAGTTCGGGCGGTTCGATCCGGAGCTGCCCAGCGCCGTGGTGGACAAGGTGATAGCGACCGCCGGCGCGGAATCGCACCGCCTGGACTGGAGCCGCATCCGGCAGGCGGCCGTGGAACGGCGCGGCTATCCGATCCGGATCACGCGCTGAAGCGAAAAGGCGCCCCGCGGGAGGACAGGGCGCCCATTCCTTCCGTCAATCTCGCGCGCGAGGGATGCGGCGCCGCCGACCCCGCGCGCCGCCGACGCTCACTTGCGCAGCGACTGCTGCGTCATGCGACCCTGGCGCTCCATGGCCATCTGCGCGGCCGCCGCCGCGTCCGCCGCCTCGGCCGCGGCTGCCGCGGCCCGATCGGCCGCCTGCGCCGCACGGTCCGCCGCGGCCTGAGCCGCGCGTGCATCGGCCTGGGCCTGCTGTATCATGGCCCGATCCTCTTCGGGCAGCGTTGTCTGGCAGGCCGGCAGCAGTGCCGCCAAGCCGACCACCAGCGCTCCGATCCGGATACTCCGTGCCAATGTCGTCATCTAACCCTCTTCTCTCAGCGGTTGAGGCGGGCGGCATGTTAGCAAGGCCCGCCGGAAAAGAAACGAGAAACTGTCGAACTCATCCACTGGTTGCCAGCGGCTGACTCGAGCGTTGCACGGACGCAACGACTGCGGCCGCACTACCAGCCGCGCACCGGACCAGTGTCCACGTGCACGAAGTTCGAATCCGGGTAGTAGCCGACCCCGCCGGCCGCGAGATGGCGCGCCCCATCGCGCAGCTCTCTCAGATGCCGGGTGGGCAGGCGGATGTCGATCGCCATCCCGCGCAGATGATAGCTGTTGGACGCCACCGCGCTGCTGCGCCTGGCCAGCATGGCATTGGTTGCGGCGCATCGGTAGCCGGAGATGACGTGCAGCGGCTCCTTGTTGTGGAGCACCTGGTTGAGGTCGGCCAGGAGGTCGAGCAGTCGGCAGTCGATCGGCCTGACCTCGCCGGTGCGGAAGTCGCGCAGATGGTGGTCGATGGCGCTGAGCGCTTCGGCGACGTAGCGACCGTCCTGCCAGTAGACGGCCTCGAGCGCCTCGCGGGTATGAATGTGATAGAAGCTCAGCCTGCGCTGCGTCTCGCCCGTCGCTGCGATCGCCGTGCCGCCGGACAGGAGCAGACCACCGCCGGCCGCGGCGACGAGACCCATGAAGCGGCGACGAGCGCAGGCCCTGTGCTGGAGCGATGATTCGAGCACCCTGCAACCCCTTCGATCGACCTCGAGGCCCATGCTGGACGGCGTTCGTCGAGCCGGCCGTCCTTTCATGTGATCTCCACGAGCTTCATACTCTAATCGCGGGCCGAATACCAAAACGTAAATTGCCGCTCCGCGACCGCGACGCTTGCCGGGCGGGGCCCGCCTGGGCTAGTCCCGAGGGGACCCGGAACGGAAGGACGGCAGCATGAGCGGCAAGCTGGATCTCGAGATCCTCAAGCAGAAGGTCGCCTCCGGCGAGATCGACACGGTTCTGGTCTGCTTCATCGACATGCAGGGCCGGCTGATCGGCAAGCGGGTGACCGGCCATTACTTCCTCGAGCACGCGCTGGAGGAGGTGCACGCCTGCGACTACCTGCTCACCGTCGACATGGAGATGGAGCCGGTGCCGGGCTACGAGGCAGCCTCGTGGGATCTGGGCTACGGCGATTTCGCCATCCGGCCCGTGCTCGGGACGCTGCGCCGCATCCCGTGGCTGGAAGGGACGGCGCTCGTGCTCGGCGACGTGGTCGATCACCAGGGAGAGGATCTGCCGCACGCGCCGCGCTCGATCCTCAAGCGCCAGGTCGCCCGCGCGCGCGCTGGGGTTCGCCGTCAACATGGCCTCCGAGCTCGAGTTCTACGTCTTCGACGAGCCCTTCGATGTCGCGCGCGGGAAGAACTACAAGGGCCTCAGATCTGCCGGCTGGTACGTCGAGGACTACCACATCTTCCAGACGACCAAGGAAGAGAGCCTGATGCGCGCGATCCGCAACGGCATGGACGCCGCCGGCATCCCGGTCGAGTTCTCCAAGGGCGAGTGGGGCCCGGGCCAGGCCGAGCTCAACCTGCGCTATGCCGAGGCGCTCGAGATGGCGGACCGCCATGCCATCTACAAGAACGGCGTCAAGGAGATCGCCTTCCTGCAGGGCAAGTCCGTCACCTTCATGGCGAAATGGGACTTCGGTCTCGCCGGCAACTCCTGCCACGTCCACGTCTCTCTGGTCGACGCGCAGAGCGGCGCGCCCGTCTTTCCGGGTGACGGCGAGGATTACAGCGACACGTTCAAGCACTTCCTGGCCGGGCAGGTGGCGCTCGCCCGCGAGCTCACCTACTTCCTCGCCCCCTTCATCAACTCGTACAAGCGCTTCCAGGCGGGCTCGTTCGCGCCCACCAAGGCGATCTGGAGCACCGACAACCGCACGGCGGGCTTCCGAGTGGTGGGGCAGGGGCCGTCCTTGCGCGCCGAGTGCCGCATCCCGGGCGCCGACGCCAATCCCTACCTCGCGTTCGCCGCCCTGCTCGCGGCCGGCCTGCACGGGATCGAGAACAAGCTCGAGCTCGGCCCGCCGTTCCGCGGCGACGCGTACAAGGGCGAGGGCATCGCCGAGGTACCGAAGACGCTGCGCCAGGCGCTGGAGCTGCTCGACAGGTCCGAGGTCCTGCGGGCGGCGCTCGGTGATCCTGTGGTCGAGCACTACCTGCACTGCGGTCGGTGGGAGCAGTTCGAGTACGACCGCCGGATCACGGATCACGAGCTGATCCGCGGTTTCGAGCGCGCCTGAGCCATGTGGCACCCGGAGAGCTTTCAAGGCAAGGCGGCCGTCGTCACGGGCGCCGGCGGCGGCATGGGGCTGGCGATCGCGCGCGAGCTCGCCGCGGCCGGCACGCAGGTCACCGGGATCGATCTCAAGGACGCTCCGGGGGGCTTCAAGGGCCACTACACCCGGGGCGACGTCAGCGACGAGGGCTTCGTCGGGCGTGCCATCCGTGAGGCTCATGAACGCGCCGGCCGGCTCAACTACCTGGTCAACGCCGCGGGCATCCTGCTGTTCGATCGGGACCGCTCGCTGGTGGACATCGAGCTCGAGGTCTGGGACCGGGTGCTCCGGGTCAACCTCACGGGCTGCATGCTCACCGCGCGTCACGCCATCCCGCTGATGCGAAAGACCGGCGGCGGGGCCATGGTGCACTTCTCTTCGACCCAGTGCCTGCGCGGCGACGAT
>CAZXYL010000142.1:0-2025 GCA_964644915.1 uncultured Geminicoccaceae bacterium | reverse complement strand
TCCTGCTCCTCGCCATAGTCGCTGAAGCCGGAGAGCACGCCGCCGACCAGGATGCCGATCAGGTCGAGCATCGGATCGCCGACTTTCAGAACCCCGGGTTTGCGGTCCTTGAGCCGCCGCTCCGACTGCTCGACGCGCGATTTGACGGCATCGTACTCCGGGTTGCGCTCGGATCGGGCGCCGCTTTGATATTCGGATGCCACCTGCTCGTAAGCGACGGTTCGGCGCTCCGCCTCCAGATCGTGGGGCGGGCCGATCTCGATCAGGCACGGCTCGCGCGGTGCGGCGCTCGCCGAGGCCTGGGCCTCGAGCGGCAGATCCAGGCTTACGAAGGAGGTCATCGCGAGCGGCCAAAGCCGCTCGTGCGCTGGCTCGTGCACGACGACCGCGATCGGCGGACGCGCATCGGCCGTGAGGGCTCCGCCCGTGGCCGCCGCGTGCAGGAGACGAAGGCGCGCCCGGCAGTCGCCGGCACTTGCCCAGTCGATGCCCGGCCCCACCGTCGGTGCGTCGCCGATCTCGATCGCCTCCGGTCGGTCCGCGGCGGTCTCGGGCGGGCTGGTCGCCGCGGCTTCCGGCTGGGATGGCCCGGGCGCGCCCTGACAGGCCGTGGCCAGTCCGGCCAAGGCGCAGGCGGCGAGCCGCAGCAAAGTGTCCACGCGTCCTCCGGCCAGAATTCTACTACAGGTTATGATTGCCGCGAGAGGACTGCAACCGGGTTTTTCGTGCCCGGCGTGGACGCCCGCTTCAGTGGTAGCCGATCTCTGCCGTCACCTTGCCGCGGAAGACCCAATAGGCATAGGCCGTGTAAACGAGGATCAGCGGGATCAGGAAGACGACGCCGACAAGGAGGAAGATCTGCGTCTCCGGCGGCGAGGCGGCATCCCAGATCGTGATGTCGGGCGGGATGATGTTCGGCCAGAAGCTGATGCCGAGCCCGAGGAAGGAGAGCAGGAACAGCACGAGCGTCAGAATGAAGGGCAGGGATTCCGAGCCGCGCACGACGGAGCGATCGAGCCACAGCGCCGTCAGCGCCGTGATCACCGGCACCGGCGAGAGCCAGGCGATGTTCGGCCAGGAGAACCAGCGCGCCGCGATCGCGGGATCGAGCAGCGGCGTCCAGATGCTCACGACCACGATGCAGAGCAGCACGGTCAGGAGCAGCGGGCGCGTGATCCGGCGCGCCCAGGCCTGCAGGTCGCCCTCGGTCTTCAGGATCACCCAGGTGGAGCCCAAAAGGGCGTAGCCGGCGATCAGGGCGAAGCCCGTGAACAGGGTGAAGGGGGTGAGCCAGGCGAGCGGGCTGCCCACGTAATCGCGACCCTCGACCTCGAATCCCTGGATGTAGGCGCCGATGACCATGCCCTGGGCGAAGGTGGCCAAGATCGAGCCGACGTTGAAGGAATGGTCCCACAGATAGCGGCTGCGCCTGGCTTTGAAGCGGAACTCGAACGCCACGCCACGAAAGATCAAAGCGATCAGCATGATCAAGAGCGGCAGGTAGAGCGCTGGCAGCAGGACCGCGTACGCGAGCGGGAAGGCGCCGAGCAAAGCGCTGCCGCCGAGCACGAGCCAGGTCTCGTTGCCGTCCCAGATCGGCGCCACCGAGTTCATCATGAGGTCGCGGTCGCCATCGGACGGCGCGGCGCGGAACAGGATGCCGACGCCGAGATCGAAGCCGTCCATGAGGACGTACATGCAGATGCCGAAGACGATGATCAAAGCCCAGATCAGCGGCAGGTCCAGATCCATGGCTCATTCCGCCGGCTCGAACGACTGCTCGGGAGCCGAGAGCGGCCGCCTGGGCGTGCCGGTGGGCGCGTGCGTGGTCTCGGCCGGGCCCGCCTGGACGAGACGGACCATGTAGTAGGTGCCGGCGCCGAAGATGATCGCATAGGCCAGGATGAAGGCCGCGAGCGACAGGGCGACGCTGCCGCCGGTGACCGCGGGCGAGGCGGCGTCCACGGTGCGCAGCAGCTCGTGCACCACCCAGGGCTGGCGCCCGGCTTCGGTGGTGACCCAGCC
>CAZXYL010000141.1:0-9876 GCA_964644915.1 uncultured Geminicoccaceae bacterium | reverse complement strand
ATTCCTCATCCCTGGCCGCCCACATATGCTGCAACGCAACAAACTCCCATAGGGTGTAAGAGTAATGTCGGACAGCAGCAGGACCTCGAGCGGGCAATCAGCCTTTGCGCGTCTTTACGCCTGGGTGCGCGAGCGCTGGATAGAGCCGGTGGGACGTGCGCGTCGCCGGCGTGCCGATCTCGCCATGCTGATGCAGCTGGACGATCGCACCCTCGACGATATCGGTCTCGCGCGGGCGGATCTCCTGGCGGCGGCGTACCAGGGCGTGCCGCTGGAGCGGCTGGTCGCCAAGCGTCACGCGTATGCGGAAGCGACCGTCGTACCGCTCGTGCCGGCGCGCGCGCCCGCCCGGTCTGCGCGCGATCTCGACGTGGCCGCGTGACGGCCCGCGTTCAGACGTAGGGGTTCCTGCCGGCGCGCTGCTTCAGCCGGATCGGCACGCCCTTCAGATCGAACGCCTCGCGCAGGCCG
Source organism: uncultured Geminicoccaceae bacterium (assembly GCA_964644915.1). Classification (GTDB taxonomy): domain Bacteria; phylum Pseudomonadota; class Alphaproteobacteria; order Geminicoccales; family Geminicoccaceae; genus CAZXYL01. The sequence goes on along the minus strand of CAZXYL010000141.1, from coordinate 9,405 downwards.
TTGGCGAGATAGCGTAGGTACGAGTCAGGCAAGGCGTCCGCCTGGCTCACGAACAGGACGAAGCTGGGCGGCCGGGTCGCGACCTGGGTGATGTAGCGCACCTTGACGCGGCGCCCCTTGGCCATCGGCGGCGGGTGCGCTTCCACCATCGGGCCGAGCCAGCGGTTCAGCGCCGCGGTCGGCACGCGCTTCGACCAGCGCTCGTAAGTCTCGGCGACCGCGGGCAGCAGACGGTCCAGGTTCTTGCCGGTGAGCGCCGAGATCGGGACGTAGCGGATCCCCTTGACCTGGGGGAGGCGCTCCTCGATGCGCCGGCGGATCAGGGCGTGCGCAGCGTTCGGCTCCTCGACCAGATCCCACTTGTTGGCGGCCAGCACCAGCGCCCGGCCGGCCTCGAGCGCGCGGTTGGCGATCACGAGATCCTGCCGCTCGAGCGGCTCGCGGGCCTCGACCACCAGCAGCACCACCTCGGCGTCACGGATCGCGGACAGGCTCGCGCGCGTCGACAGGCGCTCGAGGCCGGCCCGCTCGATTCTCGCCTTGCGGCGCAGGCCGGCGGTATCGACCAGCTCCACCGGCCGCCCCTGCCACTGCCATCTCACCGCGACGGCATCGCGCGTGAGGCCGGGCTCGGGCCCGGTGAGCAGGCGCTCCTCGCGGATCAGCCGGTTGATCAGCGAGGACTTGCCGACGTTCGGCCGGCCGACGATCGCAAGCCGCAGCGCCGCGGTCGCCTCCGCTGTTTCGGCCTCGGGCCCGGCTTCGCTCCCCGCTTGCTCGAGCAGGGCCTCGGCGAGACCGGCCAGGCCCTCGCCGTGCTCGGCCGAGATCGGGATCGGCGCGCCGAGACCAAGGCCCCAGGCCTCGCTCGCCAGGGCTTCGGCGGCAGCCCCCTCGCACTTGTTGGCGACCAGGATCACGGGCTTCTTCTGCCGGCGCAGCCAGCGGGCGAAGTGGCGATCGAGCGACGTCAGGCCCGCCCGCGCATCGATCAGCATCAGCGCGACGTCGGCATCGGCGAGCGCGCGGCCGGTCTGCTGGCGCAGCCGGCCCTCGAGCGTGTCGTCCGGGCCTTCCTCCAGCCCCGCGGTGTCGATGGCGCGGAACTCGAGATGGCCGATGCGCGCCTGGCCCTCGATCCGGTCGCGCGTGACGCCCGGTATCGGGTCGACCAGGGCGTGCCGGCGCCCGACCAGGCGGTTGAAGAGTGTGGACTTGCCGACGTTGGGCCGGCCGACGATGGCGACGGTGAGCATTGGGCAGGGCGGCGAGCCTAGCGATAAGCGTAGAGCTGCGCGTCCTCTGTCAGCACGTAGACGGTGCCGCCGGCCACCACCGGCGGGACGAGCACCGGCCCGCGCACCCTGATACGGCCGAGGATCTCGCCGTTGTAGGGCGACACCGAGAGCAGCTCGCCGTCGGAGCCGGCGAGCAGGAGGCGATCGCCGACCAGCACCGGGCCGCTCCACCTGATCGGTGTCGACGACGGATCGTCGGGCCGCTCGAAGCGGGGCAGGGGGCTCACCCAGCGCACCCGCCCGTTCTCGCGCAGGATCGAGACCACTTCGCCCCGGGTGGTGAGCACGTAGACGTAATCGCCCGCGACCCAGGGCGTTTCGGTGCTGGCGAGGTCGATGTCCCAGGCTCGCACGCCGCGGCGCATGTCCAGCGCCGCCATCTGCCCGGCGTGGCCCGCGACGTAGACCCGCCCGTCGTCGATCACCGGCGAGCCGTCGATGTCATTGATCTCGGCGAGCGCCAGCGTCCGCCGCGGCCGCTGCACGGTATCGTTCCAGAGCGGTTGCCCGGTGTCCAGCCGCAGCGCGTAGACCTCGGCCGAGGAATAGGGCACGATCACGATGCCCCGATCGATCGCAGGCGTCGGGCCGCCCAGCAGCCCCGCGCTCTCGAAGAAGCCCGCGTGCCGCCATGCGGGACGGCCGCTCGCGGCATCGAGCGCGTAGAGCTGGTTGTCCGCGGTCAGCACCAGCAACAGGCCGTCCGCGACCGCGGGCGCAGAGCGCAGCGGCAGCGACAGATCCTGGCTCCAGATCTGGGTCCCGGTCGTCGCGTCCAGGCCCAGCACCTCGCCCGAGCTGTGGGTCGCGAACAGCCAGCCGGAGGCATAGCCGAGGCCGCCACCGAGCAGGCCGTCGTCGGGGTCCTCGGGCTCGAACCGCCAGCGCAGCTGGCCGTCGTCGGCGCCGAAAGCGCTGATCACCCCCCTCGCGTCCATCACGTAGACGCGGCCATCGCCGACCACGGGCCGTGCGAGCAGCTGGCCCGAGCCTCTCGCCGTCCGGCCGATGCTTGCCGACCAGGCGAGCTCGAGCTGGTCCGCCGCCGCGAGATGATGCATGGCGTGATGAGGCAGGCCGCTGCTCTGCGGCCACTCGGGATTCTGCTGCGGCGGCGGCAGGCGCACCTCGACATCGGCCAGGCGCGGATCGGCCGTGACCTGCCGCTCCAGCAGCATGACCGGGATGCGCTCGCCCGGCAGCGGCGGGTCGTCGCTGCCGCCCCACCAGCCGTCGCCGGAACAGGCGCCGAGCGCCAGCGCGGCGGCGACCAGGACGAAGGCGCGCCGCATCATTCGCTGGCGCCGTCGCCGGCGGCGGTCTCGACCGGCCCGCCGAGCGCAGTCAGAAGCTCGCTCGCGCGCCGGCGCAGATTGGCCGGCACCCCGGTGTCCTCGATCAGCGCGCTCAGCGTCTCGCGTGCCGCGAGCGTGTCGCCGGCCCGGATCTGCGCCAGCGCCTTCAGCTCCAGCGCGCTGTGACGCCAGGGGCTGCCGTCCCGCGCAAACTCGTCCAGGCGCGCGCTCAGGGCGGCGCCGTCCTCCTGCTCGAACTGATGCTGCGCCGCGAGCAGCGCGCTGAGCTCGCGGTAGAGCACCGCGACGCGGGTGTTCTCGGCCAGCTGCTGCAGGGTCGCCACCCTGGCGTCCGCATCGCGTGCCTCGGCGGCGCGCAGTCGGGCGAGCACCGCATATCCACTACGGCCGTCCTCGGCCAGGGTCGCGAAAGCCTCCGCCGCCTCGGCTGTCCGGTCGACGCGCAACAGCTCGCTCGCCTGGGCGAAGCGCCGCGCCTCGTCCAGTCGCGCGCTCTCCTGATACTCGCGCCAGCCGACCCCTGCGGCGGTCCCGATCAGGATCGCGACCACGGCGCCGATGAGGTACGACCCGAAGCGCTTCCAGAGCGTCAGCCAGCGCTCCTGCCGGACCGCCTCGTCGACCTCGCGGATGAACTCGTCGGCTTTCACGAAAGCTCGTCCCCCGGTGGCACCCGCCGCCTGCCCGCCTGGTAGGTATGGAAGCGGTGCCGATTTGGCAAGAGTGGCCGCAGCCGCTAGATTCCGACCGAAGATGCCTGGATCTCGATCGATCACGCGGGGTTGTCTCACTGTGCCACGTCTTTTCGTCGCTTTGGACCTGCCTGGAGAGACCAAGCAGTCGCTGGAGCCGCTGACGCGGGGTCTTGGCGACGTGCGCTGGCTCGGGCCGGAGCAGCAGCATCTGACGCTGCGCTTCATCGGCGAGCTCGACAACGGCCGCATGTACGACCTCGCCGACGCCCTGGCACTGGTCCCCGGCATCCCATTCGAGCTCAGGCTGAAGGGCATCGGCCACTTCCCGCCCCGGGGCGAGCCCAAGGTGATCTGGGCGGGGGTGGAGAAGAGCGAGGAGCTCGAGCGGCTCAAGCGCCGGATCGACCGCGCGCTCGCCCAGGCCGGGCTGCCGCGCGAGGCGCGCAAGTTCGCGCCGCACGTGACGCTCGCGCGCATCCGCGGCGCGCTGTCGCCCGATCGCGTGGGCACCTACCTCTCGCGCCACAGCCTCTATCGGAGCGAGCCGTTCGCGGTCAGCAGCTTCCACCTCTTCTCCAGCTGGCCGCGGCCGCAGGGCGCCGAATATCACATCGAGGCGAGCTACGAGCTGGTGCCCGGCCTGGGCGCCGAGGAGCAGGGCGAGAGCGGGCGCTTCCCCTGGGAGCCCTGAGCTTCAGTTGGTTCCGCCCGCCCCCTGGTGGTGCATCCCGCCGTGCCCGTTGCGGCCCGCCCCGGCGCCGATCGGGCGGACCGCCACGTCCAGCGTGACCTCGCCCGCGTGCTCGAACCGCAGCGTCAGTGGCAGGGTCTCCCCCGCGGCGAGCGTCTGCTTCAGCCCCACGAGCATGAGGTGGACGCCGCCGGGCTGCAGCACCGTGGCACCACCCGGCGCCACCTCGATCGCGTCCACAGGGCGCATCCGGGCGATGTCGCCATCCATCATGTGGGCGTGCAGCTCGACCCGCTCGGCAACGGGGCTGGACGCGCCGATCAGCCGGTCGGGCTGCTCGCCCGCGGTCTCGAGCACCATGTAGGCGGCGCTGTTGGGCGCGGCGCCGAGCGAGGCGCGCGCCCAGGCGTCGTGGATCGAGATGTGGCCGACGCTGGTCGTCTCTGCCGTGGCGCCGCCCGTGATCCCGAGGGCGAGCGCGACGGCGATCACCAAAGCTCGCATCCGGCTATCCACGCGGTTGTTGCGGAGCTGGCGCTCTCAGCATGTCTGGTCCGGAATCAGGCCGTTGGCAAGGTCTGCGCCCGGCACCTCGACGCGCGCGCGCTCGATCAGCAGCCGCCAGTCGTGATCGACCTGCACCACCGACTGCAGGAAACTCTTGCCGGCCGTGCGCGCGTGACCGCAGAGCTGCGCACCGCCGTGCGCGGCCAGGAGCGCGGCCAGGATCTCGGCCGAGCTTGCGGTGCGCGGGCCGATCAGCACCCGTCGGACCCGCCAGCCCCGTTCGCGCGCGCCGTCCAGCGCGCGCCAAGTGAGACCCTCGGCATCCTGCAGAGACAGGGCACGAGGCATGGGGCCGAGGAGCAGCCCGGCGACCTCAAGCATGCGTTCGAAATCGCCGCCGCCATTGCGCCGGAGATCCAGGACCAGCTCGCTCCTGCCCGCTCCGGCCGCCCCGCTCGTGGCGAGCGCCGCCCCCAACTCGCGAAGCACCTTGCGCCCGAAGCTTCGGATCTCGATCCGCCCCGGCGCTGGTCGCGACCCGTGCACCACGACCGAGGCGGGCGTGGTCACCCAGCGGATGGTATCGGTATCGGGGTGGCGGACGCGATCCAGTCGGGCGCGCGGACCAAGCTTCTCGGCGACCTCACGGGCGGCGCACAGCCCATCGCTGCCGCAGCGCTGCCGCAGCGCCGCTTCGCCGGGGATCAGGTCGAGACGGGCGAGGCTCGCGGCGCCCACGATCCGATCGATCGCATCGCCCGCCAGCGCGGGCGTGGCGAGCAGCGCGAGTGCCAGGCCGATCGCCCTAGTGGCAGTAATTGATCGCGCCGACCATGTGCGCGCCCCAGGGCTCGCTGCCGACATCGCCGATCCGCCTGATCACCTCGCGCCGACCGACATCGATGACCGCGACCTCGTCCGACCCGCTGAGCGCGACGTAGAGTTTCTTGCCGTCGGGCGTCGTCACGCCGGTCTCGGGCGCCGACGGCAGCGCGATCTCGCCCGCGCGCGTCATCTGGACCAGGTCGAGCACGACGAGCTTGTCCTCGCCGCGGCTGATCACGAAGGCCGTGGTGCCGAACGCGTCGGAATTGACCCCGGTCATGTCCGCAGCACCCGGCAGCCGGGCGACCTCCTCGAGGCTCGAGGTCGAGACGATCGAGACCGTCGCATCGCCGTTGTTGGGGATGATCATGAAGCTGCCGTCGGCGGTCGGGTAGGCGCGCCAGGGCAGGCTGCCGAGCTCGAGCGTCTTCAGCACCTGCTGCGTGCCGAGATCGAGCACCGCGAGTGCTGCGCCCTCGCCGAAGGCCGCGAAGCCCAGGCGCCCGTCGCGGGTCGAGGTGACGTCGATAATGCCCTGGTAGGCCTCGCTGTCCGCCGCGGCGGCCACGGTCTGCGGCTCGCCGATCTGGATCTCGTTGATCACCTCGCCTCTGGCGACGTCGATCACGCTCACCACGTCGGCACCAAGATTGGCGACGTAGAGCAGGGTGCCGTCGGGGCTGAAGGTCATGTTGTGGGGCTGGTAGAGCCCGGACACCCGCGAGGTCTCGCGCGCGTCGTGCAGCGAGACGAACGAGACCGTGCCGGCGCCGATATTGCCGATGGCCGCGAGGTCTTCCGCCGGGTTGAGGGCGATGTGCTCGGGCTCGTGGTCGAGGACGACGGTCGCCACCCTCTCCAGGGTGGTAAGATCGATGATTGAGATCGTATCGTCCGCGGTGTTGCTCGCCACCAGCCGATTCAGCTCGGCGGAGACCGCCACCTGATGCGGCACGTTGCCGACCGGCACGCGGGCCACGACCTGGTCCTTGCGCGCATCGATGATGGCGACATCAGCCGAGCTACGATTCGGCACGAAGACGTAATGCGCGACGTCGTCCAGGGCTGCAGCGGTGGGCGCCCAGCCTGCAAGGCTCGCGAGCAGAGCAGCCGAAGCCAAGGCGGATCTTACAACTGGGGTCGACATGGCACCTCCTGCGTGGGCGTGATCCATGCCGCAGCGACCTGGATCGGACCGATCCGGCTCCGAGCCCGCCGCTCGGAGGGTCGCGGGGCGGCACCGATGGCAGGTCTCCTGGCTCGCGGCTGCGAACGTCTCGATCGGCCTTCCCGGGGCGCGGCCCCAGTGACCTCTCAGGATCTCGACTCGCCGCCTACAGTTGCGGGGGCAGCTCCGGCTTGGGCCGCACTCGCGCGACCGCACCGGATTCCCTTTTGATCCCGCCTCGGGAACCATCGGGGCAACGACCGTCGATCAACGTGGGATATCTGTCAATCCGAATCGTCGCGAACGGGTCGGCAACGTGCAACCTCGGGGTCGATCACTCGGCCTCTAGGCACAAGCGCATCCGCTTGCCATCTTCGGAAGCAGTGCTTCTCGTGGAGTGCAGCTTGAGTTCCTGCTGCGGCAGCGACCAGCCCAGGTTCGAAGGTCTTTCGACCACATACCGGCGCGTGCTGTGGCTGGTCATCGCGATCAACGCCGGCATGTTCGTCACCGAGACCGCCGCCGGCTGGCTCGCGGGCTCCGTGGCGCTGCAGGCGGACGCGCTCGACTTCCTGGGAGATTCCTTCACTTACGCCATCACGCTGTTCGTGATCGGCCGGCCCGACCACTGGCGGGCGAGTGCCGCCCTGTTCAAGGGCGTCTCGCTCGCCCTCATGGGGCTTTGGGTGTTCGGCTTCACGGCCTACCAGGTGCTGGTTCTCGGCGTGCCGGACGCGCTGGTCATGGGGATGATCGGCCTCTTGGCTCTCGGCGCGAACGTCGGCAGTGCGCTGCTCCTGTACCGTTTCCGCGAGGGCGATGCCAACGTCCGTTCGGTCTGGCTGTGCTCGCGCAACGACGCCATCGGCAATGTGGCGGTGGTCGGCGCGGCGTTCATGGTCTTGCTCACAGGCACGGCCTGGCCCGACCTCATCGTCGCCGCGATCATGGCCGGACTGTTCCTGAGCTCCGCGGCCCAGATCATCCGCCGGGCGCTCGGGGAGCTCCGTACCGCACCCGCAAGGTTCGAGGAAGGAGCTGCCCGCCGTTCGATCTAGCGCTGCGGCCGCAGCCTCACCCGATCAGGCGCGTCTTCCGTGACCGTGGGCGCCCGGGCCAGCGCCTCGGCGTCTTCCTCCGGCAGCATCAGAGCGGCGATCAGGACGAAGTCGGCGCGGGGGATCTCGATCAGGGCGCGCCGGAACACATAGCTCCAGCGCTGCTTGTCCGGGATGAAGGACAGCCGCTCGACCAGCGGCCGCACCGGCACCTCGCGGCACGGCCAGAACGCGATCCGCCGCCGCCAGGGCGCGATCCCGCCGCCGACATCGGCCTGGAACACCTCGTCGCCCTCGACCTCGCCGATCGCGGTGAACGCCTGCACCGGATCGCCGCCCTCGAGCCGGGTGCCGGGCGAGTAGTAGATCAGCCAGTCGCCGGGGTGGACGCGGCGCAGCGGGCTCGCCTTGCCGTGACCGAGCTGGGCGAAGCCGCCCTCGACCCCGCGCCGGACGTGATCGCGCGAGGCCACCCCGATCCAGAACCGGCGCGCGAGGCTCACCGCAGCTCGAGCGGGTAGGGAGAGAGCACAACCGCGCCGCGATCGGTGATCAGGACCTGCTGCTCCAGGCGGATGCCGTCGGGACCGCCCGCCTCGCCGATGTAGCTCTCGATGCAGACCGCCATGTCCGTCTCGAACCGGCCCTCATAGCCCGACCCGGCTCGCTCCTCAGGGTAGTAGATCGCCGGGTATTCGTCGCACAGGCCCACGCCGTGCGCCACGACCGAGTAGCGGTTCGCCCGGAAATCTTCGGGCAGGACGAACGCCCGCTCGCCGAATTCGGCGAAAGTGAGCCCCGGGCGGAGCAGGGCCGCATTGTGCTCGATCTGCTCGATCGCCACCCCCAGCATGGTCTCGTGCCGCTCGCTCGGGCGCGCATCGCAGATCCAGCTGCGCGAGAGGTCGGCGCAGTAGCCGTAGGGGCCGATCAGGTCGGTGTCGAACGCGACCACATCGCCCGTCTCGATCACCCGGCCCGAGCATTCGTGGAACCAGGGGTTGGTCCTCTGGCCCGAGGCGAGCAGCCGCGTCTCGATCCATTCGCCGCCGCGCGCGATGTTGGCCTTGTGCAGCTCCGCCCAGAGCTCCTGCTCGGAAACACCCGGGCGGAGCGCGTCCTGCATGGCGCGCATGCCGGCCTCGCAGGTCGCGACCGCGCAGCGCATCGCCTTGACCTCGTCCTTCGACTTGATCGCGCGCGCCCGCTCCATCACCTCCTGACCGTCATGGAGCTCGATGCCCAGCGCCTCGAGCGCGCGCACGCCCTCACGCTCGGCCTTGTCCAGCGCGAGGCGGCGATTGCCGCCGCCATGCGCGCGCACGAGGTCGGCCAGCTCCGCGGCCCAGGCACCGGCGTGCGCCGCCACCCGCTCGCCGCTCTTGAAGTAGAACCAGGGCCGGCCGCTCCGCACTTCGTCCACCAGCGGCAGGTGGTCCGAGAGGTGCGCGCTGCCGTGAAAGTCGAACAGCACCACCGGCCCCTCGGTCGCCACGAAGGCGTAGCGCACGGCGTTGTGCAGACACCAGAGCTGCATGTTGGTGCTGTCGGTGGCGTAGCGGACGTTGATCGGGTCGGTGACCACGATCGCGGCGAGATCGCGTGCCGCGAGCTCCGCGCGCACCCGCGCCAGCCGGTACGCCCGCATCGCATCGACATCGGGCAGCTCCAGGCCCAGCGCCCGCCACTCCTCGACCGCCAGCCGCCCGGGCCCGAGATCCCCGTGCGAGCCCTGCGTCTTGTGCCGTTCCGCCGCGGCCGTGATCCGCGATCTGTATCGTTGCGCCATGGCGCTCTTACGGCAGCCAGTCGCCCGTGATCTGGTCGAGCGTGTACGGGCAGGTTTT
>CAZXYL010000140.1:0-4368 GCA_964644915.1 uncultured Geminicoccaceae bacterium | reverse complement strand
CTCCGAGAGGAGCTCCAGGATCTTCTCGGCGAGCTTGGCGGCTGCCTCGGACCGGTGCAGATCGGTCTGGATGACGGCGAACTCGTCGCCGCCGAGACGGGCCACGGTGTCGCTCTCGCGCGTGCAGCTGCGCAGCCGCGCGGTCACGGCCTTGAGCAGAAGATCGCCGATCTCGTGCCCGAGCGCGTCATTCACGTCCTTGAAATTGTCGAGGTCGATGAACAGGATCGCGAGCAGCAGGCCGCTGCGCCGCGCGTGCGCCACCGCCTGCTGCAGCCGGTCCTGGAAGAGCACCCGGTTGGGCAGGTCGGTGAGCGCGTCGTGGTGCGCGAGGTGCCAGATGCGCGCCTGGGTCTGGAGCCGCTCGGTGATGTCGCGCTTCACCGCGACGTAGTGGGTGATCTCGCCCTCGGCGTTGCGCACCGGCGAGATCGTGGCCTCCTGCTGATAGGGGGTCCCGTCCTTGCGGCGCCCGGTGAGCGTGCCGTGCCAGACGTGGCCGCTCGCGATGGCGTCTTGCACCGATCGATAGTGCGGCTCTTCGGCCGGATCGCCCATCAGCAGCGAGAACGGCGTCTCGCCGAGCGCATCGGCGCGGTTGTAGCCGGAGATCCGCTCGAACGCCGAGTTGACGTACTCGAACCGGCTCTCGGCGTCGGTGATCTCGATCGCATCGCCGGCATGCTCGATGGCCGTCGCCAGCAAGGTGTTCAGCCTTTGCGCCTCCTTCTGCTGCGTGATGTCGAGCGAGACCGTCACCACGCCCGTGATCTGGCCGGCGGCCTCCTCGAGCGGCACCTTGGTGGTGAGCCAGGTGCGGGCGGACGCATCCGGCCCGCGCAGATCCTCCTCGAAGAACGGCACCACCTGGCCGGTTTCGAACACCCGGCGGTCCAGGGTGTCCTCGCCGCTGCCGTGCCGGTCGCCGGCTCCATCGCTCTCGTCGCCGCTGTATCGGTTCCTGAAGATGATCGCGCCGTCGCGATCGCGCGCCGCGATCCGGGCCGGCACGGCGTCGATCACCGCGATCAGCTGCGCCTTGGCAGCCGAGGCTGCCGCCTCGGCCGCGTTGGCGATCCGCAGCAGCCGGCTCGCCTTCTTGAATTCCTTGAACAGCAGCGCCACGAGCACCACGGCGCTCGCGATGATGCCGATGAAATACCACAGGATCTCCCAGAAGAGTTGCCGGATGTCCTCGCGCTGAACCGCCGCGACCTGCTCGTCCATGAGCATGGTTTTGGCCACGATGTGGCGCATCGGGACGATGAACGGCTCCAGCCGCTCGTGAATGTCGAGGTACGAATCGATGTCCCCCTTGCGCAGGGCGAGGACCTCGGGCTCGAGCGCCTCGAGGGTGTCCCGAAAGCGTTCGATGACCTCGATGGCACCGTCGACCGCGCGCACATGGGTCGATTCGCTCCCCTGCAGCAGCAGGGGCATCCGGCTCATCAGAATGTACAGACGCTTGACGACCTGATCGATCTGATCCGGCGAGTCCTCGTGGATGTAGAGGTGGAGGGCGTCGCGGAATCTGTAGAATTCGATTTCGGCCTGCGCCGCTACCCACAAATTTGGAATGAATCTCTTGTTAATACGATCGTATTCTCGCTGTATTGCAAACGAGCTGAGCGCAATGCTGGTCGTGAAGACAAGAAGAGCTATTGCTAGTGCATTATAGCCCTTCTTTGTACTCCATGTCATCTGATCTCGAGTTCACTCAGTTGCCAGACCCAGTTCTTGTCGACCATCGAGCTTCTCAGTTCTTCGTACTGGTCGCGAGGATAGACGATCCAGAGCGGACCTTTGTCTCTGATTTCCAGGTACTGACCATCCATCTTGAAGGCCAGCAGCACCGGGTAGTCGTAGAGCTCCCGCAGCGGGATCGAGGTGACGTAATCGTTCAGGGCGGTCGCGACCACGACCGTGCCCTCGGCCCCGACCGCCTCCAGCAGATCCCGCGCCAGAACACCCTCGAACTCGGATTCACCGGTGGTCCAGGCGGTCGAGGTCTTGAGCTTGGTCACGCCGACCGACTCCAGCATGGCCCGGTCCAGCTTGACGACCTGTCTCGAACCGGCAGCCTGGATGTTGCCGGAAATCGTCAAGATGACGGGGCCGGTGGGTTCGCCGCCGAGTTGCTTGTCGGCCAGCGCGGCCGAGGCAACCGCCGGCAGCAACAGAGCGAACCCCACGGCAATCAAACGCTGCATCATCTTCAGTCTCCTGCCGAGATCGTCCTCGCATCGCCCCTCCCTAAGCTCGGGGATGCGAGCACGAGCAATCATCGGAGACCGCCCATAAAAAAGAAGTGAACAGCGCGCGCGTCGGGTGGCTGGTGACCGGCCGGTGCTGCAGCCGGCCGCAGGTTCCGCCCCCCCGCGCCTCCAGGTCGCGGTTTCAGCATCCGCCCGTTCCTCCCTCAAAACCCGGCGCGCAGAGCGCCCGTGGGCGGTACTATCGTTGGGGGACGATGCCTGTTTCAAGACGATCGTTCCGCCTTGCGCCAACACTATTAAAATTCGATGCTCTCTGCCAGCAGCATCGGCTCGTTGCCGGCAGGAAACGACGATCCGACGCCCGCGAGCTCTATCGCGGCTGAATCCACTCCTCCTGATCGGCGCGCAGGGTGATCAGGGTGATCTCCGCCGGACAGTTGAAGCGCACGGGCAGGTCGCCCGAGAGCCCGCAGCCATGGCTCGTGTAACCGAGCAGGTCGCCGCAGCGCCAAAGGCCACGGTAGTACTCCTTATGGCGGCCGAGCCGCGTGAGCACCGGTCGTCCGCCCGGCAGGCAGACCTGGCCGCCGTGGCAGTGACCGCAGAGGTAGAGCCCATGCCCGGCGGCGGCGGCCTCGCCGGCGAGCTCGGGCGAGTGCGCCAGCACGATGCCGAAGGCGTCCGGGTCCGAGCGGTCCAGCGCGGCGCGCGCGCCAGGGGTGTAGAAGCGGTGCACGTCGTCGATCCCGGTGAGCGCGATCCGGTGCCCGGCACGGCCGATGCGGGCCGTCTCGTTCAGCAGCACCCGCCAGCCCAGCCGCTCGATGGGCTCCACCATCTCATGGCGGTCGTGATTGCCCAGCGTGGCGAGGAAGCCGTCGCGTGCCCTCACCTGCTCGCGAATCGCGCGCAGCGGCTCCAGGACCTCGAATTCGGTGAACGGCCCGTGATCCTCCTGCCTGAGGTCGCCGGTCAGCGCGCACAGATCGACCTCCAGACCGCGCACGCATTCCACGATCACCTGCGCCAGGCCGTCCGTGGCATCGAAGTGCGGATCGGTAAGGTGCAGAATGCGATAGCCGTCGAACGGCGCGGGCAGCCGCGGCAGCTGCAGATCCAGGCGACGCAGGCGGACGTCGAGCCCGTTCGCGACCCCGCGCCGCCACAGCCCCACGGCCCGCAGGCCGAGCCCGATCCCGACCTTGAGCCAGTCCGGGATCCTGACCACCCGGCGCATGCCGTCGGGCGTGCTGTGCCGGCGATGCGCTTCCAGCGCCCGCCTTGCCGCCCGCCATGCCTCCCGCTCCCGATCGCAGCGGCCATCCCCATGATGCGGTGCGGGATGCGGCGCCGGAGCGGCCACGCGTAGCGGGTCGCCGCCATGGGTACCGCCATCGGACCGCGTCGTCAGCTGGTCGTGCGCTCGGGACGGCGCGTCCAAGGCCCACCTCTCATTGTTCCGACGATTGTGCCGCTGCCATTGTGGAAACGAAATCCCTGCGATTCGGTTTCGAGGCGTGCAGTCCAGTGGCAGGTTTCGTCATTGGTTTCGCGGCCGACCCGATCCGTCAGCTCGGGCCGGCCCGCTCGGGCAGGGTTGCGATGAAGCGCAGCAGCGCCGCGCCGACCGCCACGGGGCTGAAGGCCGCCACTCGCTTGCGGGCGAGGGAGGCGTAGGACTGCCGCACGGCCGGGTCGGCCAAGCGACGCATCGCCTGGGCGAGCGCCTGGGCATCGCCGCGCGGCACCAGCAGCCCCGCCCGGCCCTCGTCGAGCACGAAGCGGACGCCGCCGCCCGCGGCATCGGTGCTGATCACCGGCAGCCCTTCCGCCATGGCCTCGATCAGCACCTGGCCGAAGCCCTCCTCGTCCGAGGCGAGCACGAAGGCATCGGCCGCGCGCAGGTAGGGCCGGGGCGAGGTTACGTGCCCGAGCAGCTTGGCGCGCTGCGCGAGCCCGAGGGCTTCGGCCTGGCGCCGGAGCGCCGGCTCCTCCGAGCCGCTACCGATGATCAGGAGGCGCGAATCCAGAGCTTCGGCGACCTCGGCAAAGGCGTCGAGCAGCAGCGGCAGGTTCTTGACCGGCTCGAGCCGGCCCACGGTGACGAAGACCGGGCCTTGCGGCCGTTCGGGACCCAGCCACGGGTGCGGCG
>CAZXYL010000139.1:0-5661 GCA_964644915.1 uncultured Geminicoccaceae bacterium | reverse complement strand
CTTCGCGGAGCGGCGTGAGGGCCTGGCCGGCCTGCTCGTGCCGCGCTGGGTCGAGGAGCTGCTCCACCGCTCCTCGTGAGCCTTCGGCTCGGTATCCGCGCCTGTCGCCCGTGCGGGTGCCGGCCTTATCGGCTTCACCTAATCTTAACCACGATTTGGGATGGTGCGTCGGTGCAGCCGCCCGGCCGGGGCACGGCTGGCATTCCAGGTGGATGAAAGGTGTGACCATGCTCTTCAAGCAGAATGCTCGCGTCGACCAGCCGGCGAAGGCGCCGGAGGCTTACCCCACCGCTGGCAGCGAGGGCCGCGAGCAGCGGCCGTTCAAGCCCGAGAGCGCGCCATCCGTTGCCAAGGAGCCCAAGGACGCCGGCGTCGCCAGGGAAGGCCATGGCAACGTGCTGACCGTCGGCCAGGGAATCAAGCTCAAGGGCGAGATCACGGCCTGCGACCGGCTGGTGGTCGAGGGCCACGTCGAGGTCTCCTTGAACGAGACGCGCGCGGTCGAGATCAGGCCGTCCGGTCAGTTCATCGGCAGCTGCGAGGTCGAGGAGGCCGAGATCAGCGGCACCTATCAGGGTGAGCTGACGGTCCGGGGGCGCCTGATCGTGCGCGCGACCGGTCAAGCCACCGGCAAGATCCAGTACGGCGAGATCGAGCTGGAGCGCGGCGGCCGCATCGCGGGCGAGCTGAGCGTGCGCGATTCCGCCAAATCGGTCGCGGCCAAGATGATCGAGACGGTGCAAGCGCAAAGGACGACGGGCTCCGGCGGCGCGCACAAGGTCGCCTGATCGCACCGGCCCGCCAGCCCGGCCTCAGGCCGGCCGCCGCGGCCTGCGCGGATGCGAGACGGCCGCCCGCGCTCCGCTGCCCGAGTCTCTCGAGGCCGGCCGAGGCGGCCTGTCGCCCTGGCTGCCTCCTTGAGCCACATGCACCGTCGCCAGGGGGGGCGCCGCCGGCGGCTGCTGCAGCCGCGGGGCTTGCGCCCGCTCGCCCCGACGCGGGCGGAACCTTCAGGGTGCCGATGTTGTTGCTCTCGAAGCTGGGGTGACTCCAGCAGAGGGAGCGGAAGGCGATGGCACCAAAGCCCAGGCTCGGGAGGATCGGCGGGATCCTGCGGGATCTGCCGCTGATCGTGAGCCTCTGCGCCATGGGGTTGCTGGTCGTAGCCTTGATGCCGGCTCTGGCGCAGTGATCCCGGCGAGGGCCTCGCAGGAGAGGTCCTCCGGAGAGGCGGCGTCCAGAAGGCCGGCGTCGGCCGTGGCACACGCCGAGTGCAAACCGAGGGCGGGAGCGACGCACGGCACCCGCCCTGATCGGTTGCTGCGGCCCCGTGCTGCCGGCCGGCCGCGGTGCGCGCGGCATGCGGCTGGTGCGCATCTGCTCCAGCCGCTGCTCGCCTTGATCGCGTTGGGGGACCCGGCGCTATCGCGCCCTATTCGCTCGGGACCTCGAGTGGTCCGCGTTCGAGCGGCGCCTGCGCGATCCGGACGCGATCGCCACGTTTCGACGAGCTGGAGGAGTCGCAGCTCCGGGGCGCCTCGCCCGGCGCGCTGCGGCTCGACCCCGTAGCGGCACAGGACCTCATGCGCGTGCAGGAGGCCGGGATCACCATCGCCGCGGGCTCGGACGCCGGCAATAACGGCACGCTGCACGGCCCCTCGCTCCACCATGAGTTGGCATTGATGGTCGAGGCGGGGCTCACGCCGATGCAGGCGCTGGTCGCCGCGACCTCAGGCGGAGCCGCGGTGATGGGCCGGGTGGACGAGCTCGGCACGCTCCAGCCCGGCAAGCTCGCGGACTTCGTCGTGCTCGCGGCCGACCCGCTCGCCGACATCCGCAACACGCGCGCGATCGCCCTGGTGATCAAAGGCGGGCAGATCTTCCGCCCCGATGCGGCGATCGAGGCGGCGACCCACGAGTAAATGCTGGCGCGCCTTCAGTCGTGCCCGGAATGGCTCTTCTCGAAAGCCGCCTTCTGGTCGGGGCGCGCCTCGGTCTGGTGCTGCGCCTTCCACTCCTCGTACGGCATGCCGTAGACGATCTCGCGCGCCTGCGGGTCGCTGAGCGCGATGCCGCGCTGCTGCGCCGCCGCGCGGTACCACTTCGAGAGGCAGTTGCGGCAGAACCCGGCCAGGTTCATGAGATCGATGTTCTGCACCTCGGGATGCGCGCGCAGGTGCTCGACCAGGGTGCGGAACGCCGCGGCCTCCAGTTCCGTGCGCGTGCGCTCGTCCAAGCCTTGGTGATCAGTCATGTGGGCTCCTTCGTTGCGGCCTCGGTGCCGCCACCCTCGGGCGACGCCACTCCGACCATGGTCTCCGCGATTGCCCAGTCAACTACGGCGACCGATGCTTCGTGCTCGTCGGCGCCCTCGGCGCGCGCCCGCTCGAAGGCCGCGAGCTGCTGGTCGGCGCTCGTGCCGCGCTCCAGGATCGAACGCGCGGCCGCCACTTCGGGCAGGCAGCCCAGCCGTTCGGCCTGGGGCTCGACCAGCGCGATGATCTCCTCGAGCAGGTCGGCGAACGGCTTGCGCATGGCAGCGCCAAAATCGGCGAGCTCACCCCGGATGCCGTGCCGTTGGGCAAGCCACTTGTTCTCCTCGATCAGCGTCCGGCGGTAGCGGCGCCAGGTCTGATTGCGCGCCCGCAGGTCGTAGAGCATGGCCAGGATGGCCTGATAGAGCGCCGCGACGGTGATCGCGTCCTCGAGCCGGGTGCAGACGTCGCAGATCCGCATCTCTAGGGTCGGGAACTTGGCCGACGGCCGCAGGTCCCACCAGATCTTGGTCGGATCGTCGCACAGGCCGGTCTCGGCGAGCTGGGTGGTGAACAGATGCCACTCCTCGGCGCTCTCGAAGCTCTCGGGCAGGCCGCTCCGCGGCAGATCGCCGAAGATCGTCGGTCGGTACGCCTTGAGCCCGGTCGGCCGGCCCTCCCAGAACGGCGAGGAGGTGGAGAGCGCCAGGAGATGGGGCAAAAAGTAGGTCGCCTGGTTCATCAGATCGATGCGCAGCTCCTGATCCTCGATCCCGGCATGCACGTGCATGCCGCAGATCACGAGCCGCTCGGCGAGCGCCTGCATGTCGCGGCCGAGCACGATGTAGCGCTCCTTCTCGACCCGGCGCTGGGCGCGCCAGTTGGCGAAGGGGTGGGTCGAAGCGGCGATGATCGCCATGCCGAACTCGCCCGCGACCAGGGCGATGGTCCGGCGCAGCAGGGTGAGCTCGGTCCGCAGCTGGGCGGCATCCTGGCAGACGGGCGTACCGACCTCGACCTGCGCCTGGAGCAGCTCGTTGGCCACGCGCTCCCCCAGCCGCTCCTCGCAACGGGCCATGAAGTCCTCGGGCGGCGAGGCGACCAGATCGCGGCTGTGCGGATCGACGAGGAGGTACTCCTCCTCGAGCCCGAGGGTCAGCGATGGCGGCGTGAGCGGCATGGCTGGCCGGACGCGACGCGCTCGATGCGCAGGAGGCCGGGGTCGGCGAGCGGCGCCTGCAGCACGGGGGCAAGGCGCGCCGCCCAGCCCGCGGCTCCTTCAGGCGTGTCGATCAGGTCCTGGCGCACCTCGAAGGTGACGTGCGGCAATCCGGTTCTCCCGGCGTGGAAGGGGATCGAGTAGGCGACCGGAAACCAGCCTGTATAGGGCTGGTTGTCGCCCACGGAAAGCATCGGGTCCCGGCGTAGACCGAGGATCACGGGCCGGGCCAGCCGCTCGTCCTCGGTCCAGAGGATGCCTACGTGCCAGGGCCGGGCGAAGCCGCCCATCTCGGGCGTGAAGCTGTGGATCGAGACGATCGCCGGCGCGCCGACCCGGCGCCGCAGGCGCGCGATCTGGCGCGCGATCGTGCGGTGGTAGGGGATGAAGGAGAGCCGCAGCCGGCGGCGGACCTCCTCGGGCCGGAGCTCCCGGTTGGCGGGGACCACCGTGCCGTCGCTCACCTCCGGCATCGAGCTCCGCGTGCCGGGCTCCCGGTTGGGATCGACCACGAGCCGCGAGACGTGGCAGAGGACGGCGGGTGCATCCAGCTGCCGCGCCAGCGCGTAGGTCAGATCGGCCGCGCCGACGTCCCAGCCGATGTGGCGGGCGAGATCCTGCTCGGCCACGCCCAGATCGCCCAGCCACGCCGGGATCCGCCACCCGGCGTGGTCGCAGATCAGCAGCACGGGGGCGCGCCCCTGCGGGTTGAACAGCTCGACCGCAGGTGGCACCGCCGCCGCCGCGGCGTTTTTCGATGGCTCGGTTGCGCGCGCTGGCGCCCGGGCAGGCTCGACCTCGTCCATATCGCACCGCTATAGGGAGCGCGGCAGGGGGCCGCGCTGGATCTGGCGCGCGACACGGGATCTGAGATATGCGCGCCCGACGAGTTTGTGAACCGTGCGCGTCCGGACGTCGCTTCGAGACGGCTCCGGGCGGGACCCGCAGCCGATGAGGAGCGCCGGCATGCGCAGCGCCTGGCTGATCTGGGGCCTGGGCGCGGCCTTCTACGGCTACGGCTTCTTCCAGCGCGTGGCGCCGAGCGTCATGGCGGACGATCTGATGCGCGATTTCGCGCTCGGCGGCGCGCTGCTCGGCAGCCTCGCCGCGGCCTACTTCTATGCTTATGCCGCGGTGCAGATCCCGGTCGGCATCCTCCTCGATCGCTTCGGCCCGCGTTGGCTCCTGATCGCCGGCAGCGCGGTCGCGGGCGCGGGCAGCCTGGCGTTCGCGCTGGCCGACAGCCTGCTGGTGGCGCTGATCGGCCGGGTCCTGATCGGCGCCGGCGTCGGCTTCTCCTTCATCTCGGCGCTCAAGCTCGCGAGCCTCTGGTTTCCGCCCGAGCGCTTCGCACGCATGGCGGGCCTCACGCTCGCCGCCGGCATCGCGGGCGGCATCTCCGCGCAGGCGCCGCTCGCCGCGGCGGTGGATGAGTTCGGCTGGCGCGCGACCATGCTGGGCGGTGCCCTGGTCGCCTTCGCGCTCGGGCTCGCGATCTGGGCGGTGGTCGAGAACCGGCCGCCGGGCCGGCCGCCGCCGCCCCCGGGCCCGGCGCACGCGAAAGCGCCGCCCGGCGGCGGCATTCGCATCATCAAGGGCGCCGAGCTCTGGCTGCTCACGGTCTACGCCGGCTGCACCGGCGCACCGATCCTGGTCCTCGCCGGGCTCTGGCTGGTGCCGTACCTGACGCAGGTGCACGGCCTCGATCGCGCCGCGGCGGGGGCGGCGGCATCGCTGATGCTCGGCGCCTGGGCGATCGGCAGCCCGCTCGCCGGCTGGCTCTCGGAGCGGATCGGGCAGGGTTGGGCGATGGTCGTCGGCGCCGCGGCGCTCTGCGCGAGCTTCCTGCCGTTCTCGGCCGTGCCCGGCCTGCCGCTCACCGCCGTCCTCGTGCTCTCGGTCACGATCGGGCTCGCCGGTGGCTTCATGATCCTCGCCTTCGCCTACGCCCGCCACCGCTACGGTAGCGAGCAGGCCGGCACCGCCACGGGCGTGGTCAACAGCTCGGTGCTCCTGATCGGCGCCGCGCTCCAGAGCCTGATCGGCTGGCTTCTCGACCTGCAATGGACCGGGTTGGCCGCCGAGGGTGCCAGGATCTACACCGAAGCCGCCTACCGCTGGGCGTTCTCGAGCTTGTCCGTGGCGACCGCCCTCGCGCTCGCCGCCGGCGTGATCCTCAAGCTGCGC
>CAZXYL010000138.1:0-20638 GCA_964644915.1 uncultured Geminicoccaceae bacterium | reverse complement strand
GTGCGCGGCGACGATTTCCTGCCGACCTATCGCGACGGCGATCTCCTGATCGTCTCGCCCGTTGCCAGCATCCGCCGGCGCGATCGGGTGATGCTCAAGACCAGGGCCGGCGCGATCCATGCCGGCACCCTGCTGCGCCGCACGGCGCAGCGGATCGAAATCGCACCCTTCGCCGCCAAGCTCGAGCCGCAGGTGCTGCCGGTCAAGGAAGTGGCGTGGCTCGCGCGGATTCTCTGGGTCAGTCAGTGAGCGCCTGAGAGCTATCGGGCGGAGGCCACCGGCGACAGCTCGGCCGCAGGCGCGCAAAGAAAGGGCCGCCGGCGAACCGGCGGCCAAAGCAAACAGGGAGGCATCACAACGTCAGGGAGGACATCGGCTTGGCCGGTGGCCGGACTGCCGTTGGCAGGTTCCAGCCCTAGATCCAAGCCTCCCCTCTCCTAACACGGCAACCCTTAACGAAAGGCTAACGCGCACGGGAAAAAGCGCGGCTGCAGATCGCGGCTCGCCCGGCCCCCCCGCTCGCCCGGCCCCCGGGCGACGCGGTCGTGACGAACCGCTCGGAGCCCCGGATGGAACTCACGCGAGAACTCCACGTTGGCACCGCTTGTTCGGCCGGGCCGTGCGGCGGCTGTCGGGGAAATCGCGATCGATGGTGGGCGCTGGTGGGATCGAACCACCGACCCCTACGATGTCAACGTAGTGCTCTCCCGCTGAGCTAAGCGCCCATCGTGCGCCGAGATAGGTCCAAACGGAGCCGATTGCAAGCCGCTTCCAGCGATCCTCGGGTGCCCGGGCGCGGCCGGCGTCCCTTGCCGCAGCTGATGGACTCTTGAGGCGCCGTATGGTCTGATGCCGACCTGCTCATCAACAAGATTTCCGCTCGCCGCCGATGACCCCTGACCTCGGTCCACCGATCGAGATCCTCGAGCCCGATGCGGCCGCCATCCCGGTGGTGGTGTCTTCTCCGCACAGCGGTCACGTCTACCCGCCGAGCCTGCTCGAGACGATCGCGATCGATCCGGGGCAGCTGCGCCGGCTCGAGGACGGCTGCGTCGATCGGCTGTTCGAATGCGCGCCGATGCTCGGCGCACCCTTGCTCCGGGCGCGGTTCGCGCGCGCCTACATCGATCCCAACCGGGAAGCCTACGAGCTCGACCCGGATCTCTTCGACGGGGCAGCGCTGCCGGGCTATGTCAACCTCAACTCCGTGAAGGCGCGCGCGGGTCTCGGCACGATTCCGAGCCGCATCGGAGGCCGGTCGATCTACCGCCGAGCACTTCCGTTCGCCGAGGTCGAGCGGCGGATGCGGCTGGCGTACTGGCCGTATCACCGGGCGCTGCAGCAGTTGCTGACCGCCGCGCTCGCGCAGTTCGACGCGGTGCTGCTCCTCGACTGTCATTCCATGCCGAGCCTCACCGCGAACGGGTCGGCCGGCACGGAGGAGCAGGTGGACTTCGCGCTCGGCGACCGCTACGGCCGGAGTTGCTCTCCCGTTCTGGTGGATGGCGCCGAGGCTTTCTTGCGTCGTCGCGGTTTTCGCGTGGGGCGCAACCGACCGTACGCCGGTGGCTACATCACGGCACGCTACGGCCAGCCGTTGGCCGGTGCCCATGCGCTGCAGATCGAAGTCCGGCGCGACCTCTACATGGACGAGCGGAGCTTTCGCGCCTACCCGTCGCTCGACGGGCTCAAACTGGTGATCCGCGATCTGCTGGTCGATCTGGCCGACCTCGTACCGGAGTCACTGCCCGCCCGTTGCCAGTCGCTGGCGATGTACCCGCCTGCCGTCTGAACGCCGACAGATGCCGGGGCGGAGCGCGCACAGGGCCCGATCAACGAAAAACTAACCAATTTGGCGCCATGCTGCGCGCGTGGCTGGTTTCGATTTCCGATTGCCGCGCTTCCTGCGCACCTTTGGATGGTGGCTCGCGGCCACGGTCCTGCTAGCGGCTGCGGCGGCGGCCGCTCATGCCGAGCCGGCCGAGGTCTGCGTCCGGCTCGCCCGGGACATCGAGCGGCAGGAGAACATCCCGCCCGGGTTGGTCGAGGCGGTGGCACTGGCGGAATCCGGGCGTTGGCTGCCGACCGCGCGGCACAGCCGCCCCTGGCCCTGGACCGTCACCTCGGGCAGCGACACCTTCTATCTCGCGTCCAAGGAAGCGGCGCTCGCCAAAGTGCGCGAACTGCGCGCGTCGGGTCGCACCAACATCGACGTCGGCTGCATGCAGGTGAACCTCGGCTACCACGGGCATGAGTTCCGATCGCTCGAGCAGGCGCTGGAGCCGGAGAGCAACGTCGCCTATGGCGCCAGCTTCCTCAAGCGGCTGCGCACGCAGACCCGATCGTGGGCTCGAGCGACGGCGCGCTACCACAACAGCGATCCCGAGCGCGGCGAGGCGTACCGGACCAAGGTCTACCGTCTATGGAACGAAGTCCGTCAAGGGCTGGCGCACGAACGGCGCGGGGCGCGAATCGTCGCAGGGCGGCCCGCTGCGACCGACGGCGACACCCGCGCCGAGGCGGCTGAGGCATCTCCCAGGATGAAAACGCCGTCCCTGGTGCCGCCCTCCAACGGCGCCGTGCTCATCCTGCGGGGGCAGTGACGCTCGGCTTCGAGGCGAGTGTGCTCGCCGTACCACAAATGGTTGCAGGACTGCCGATGCGGCCGATTGGGAGACGTTGCGCCCCGCGCGACGAGTTCCTACGTTCGCTTGCTGGAGAAGCCTCGATCGGAGCGACGCATGTCGATCATCGCCCAGCGCATGGCCGCGATCAAGCCGTCGCCCACCATTGCCGTGACGAGCCTTGCGCGCGAGCTCAAGGCCAAGGGCCGGGACGTGATCGGCCTCGGCGCGGGCGAGCCTGATTTCGACACGCCCGATCACGTCAAGCAGGCTGCCATCGCGGCGATCCAGGCGGGGGAGACGAAGTACACCGCCGTCGACGGCACGCCGGAGCTGAAGGCCGCGGTCGCCGCCAAGTTCGAGCGCGAGAACGGGTTGCGCTACCAGCTGGACGAGATCAGCGTCGGGGCCGGCGGCAAGCAGATCATCTACAACGCGCTCGTGGCGTCGCTCGACCCGGGCGACGAGGTGGTGGTCCCCGCCCCGTACTGGGTCTCCTATCCCGACATGGTCCTGCTCGCCGGCGGCAGACCGGTCTTCGTTAATTGCCCGGAACAGACCGGCTTCAAACTGCGCGCGGAGGATCTCGCGGAGGCGCTCACGCCACGCACCAAGTGGGTCATCCTGAACTCGCCCAACAACCCGACCGGCGCCGCCTACACGATGAGCGAGCTGCGGGCTCTCGCCGACGTCGTCCGAGATCACCCTCGCGTATGGCTGCTTTCCGACGACATCTATGAACACCTCGTCTACGACGGTTTCGAGTTCGCGACGCCGGCCGCGGTCGCGCCCGAGCTCAAGTCGCGCTGCCTGACGATGAACGGGGTCGCCAAGGCGTACGCCATGACGGGCTGGCGCATCGGGTATGCCGGGGGGCCCTCGGAGCTGATCAGGGCGATGGCGAAGGTGCAGTCCCAGAGCACGTCGAATCCGTGCTCGATCAGCCAGGCTGCAACGGTGGCGGCATTGAACGGCCCGCAGGACTTCATCCCGGAGCGCAACGCCATATTCAAGCAGCGGCGGGACCTGATCGTCGATCTGCTGAACGAGGCGCCCGGCCTGCGCTGCCACAGGCCCGAAGGCGCCTTCTACGTCTATCCGAGCTGCGCCGGCGTGCTCGGCCGGCGAACCCCCGATGGCGCCGAGATTGCCGACAGCGAAGGCTTCGCCCGCTATCTGTTAAATCGCGAGGGTGTTGCAGTCGTGCACGGTGCCGCGTTCGGGATGGACCCCTATATTCGCATCTCATACGCGACCTCGACGGACCTGCTGGAGGAAGCCGGCCGCCGGATCGTCAGGGCATGTCAGGCATTGCATTGAGCCCGGTTTCAGCCCGAGGATCGAGGATCGGAAAACAGCGGATGCAGGACACGATCGCCTGGTCGAATGCCGAGCTTTTGGGCAACGCCCCCGCCGAGCTCCAGGACGGCGCGCACCGGCCCGCCGGAGGAGATGGTCTGCTCCGAGAGCGGCTCGGTGTTCGCCGCGATGCGGGTGATCGTGCCGTGCTCGTCGATGAAGAGCATGTCGAGCGGAATGTAGGTGTTGCGCATCCACATGGTGACCGGACGCTGCGTCTCGAAGTCGAACAGCATCCCTCTCCTCTCGGGCAGATCGGTTCGGAACATCAGACCGTGCGCGCGATGTTGCGGTGTGAGCGCCAGTTCGACTTGGAACTCGAAGCGGTCGCCGGCGCTTTCAATAGTGAGATGGCTTTCGGGAAACGTGAGGCCCTGACTGTCGGCTTGCGGGAGCGTAGGGCCGCCAAGGGCAATCACAAGGTAAACGAAAGCAAGGGAGAGGACCGTTCGGTGTTTTTCTGGCCGGGGCATGACGGCGTCTCCGTAACTGGCGAGACCGGCGTTGAGCGTGGCTGGGATTTGTACTAGGATACGCACAAATGTGGCAATTCATGTGTGTTCAGCGAACCGACTGTCTGGCAATTTGATATCGGTGCTTGAGGTATGTTTTAGCAATGCGGCCGCGGTGGAGCCGGCGATGGAGCGGCGATACCAATCCCGAACTCTACGCCAGCTGGCGGCCGGATCCAAAGCGGTGACGCATGCCATCGGCGCGCGCGCGAGTCCGGGGCGTTGCGCCGGGCAGCGTCTTGTGAACGCGGTGGAGCGGCGACGGTCGACCGCTCCCTTGAGGGATGTCACGGGCTGAGACGTGCAATGAGACAGGTAGGGCGGGATCACCCGATGGCTTTGGACGTCAACACCGCGACGCCGCGGATCGGGTACGACTCGATGCGCCGCCGGCCGTCTCGCGACGCCGGCCGGGACGAACTCGACTGGCTGGGGCTGTGGCGGACGCTTTGGCGGCGCAAGCTCTTTCTGTTCGGTTTCATCCTGCTCGTGCTCGGTTTGGTGGCCGCGTTCGTGAGCCGGATCCCCCCAGGGTTCGAGGCCGAAGCGCTGGTCATGCTCAACGAGCGTGAAACGCGCCTGGTCGACATCCCCGAGGTCTTGCAGGCCCTGCCGCAGAACGAGGAGGGCCTGCAGGGGCAACTGCTGCTGATCAAGTCGCGGAGCATGGCGGAGCGGCTGGTCAATGAGCTCCGGCTGCACATGCTGCCGGAGTTCAACCCCGCCCTTCGGCCCGCGACCCGGACCCTCGCCGATTGGCTCGACCCGGTGCAGTTCATTCCGGCCACGGTGCTGGATCGTCTGCCCCGCGCCTGGGCGGACACGCTCATGACCGCCACCTCGCCGGTCGACATGACCGACCAGCAGAAGGCGGCTCTGCTGCGCGCGGAGATCATCGAGAACGTGATGCAGAACATTCGGGCGGAGGCAGCCAACCGCTCGACCGTGATCAGCGTCAAGTTCGTGTCCTCGAATCCCCAACTCGCGGCCCTGAGCGCCAACAAGCTGGCTGAGCTCTACCTGTCCGAGCAGCTGGAGACCAAGCAGTCGGCCTCGAAGCGTGCGAGCGAGTTCCTCGAGCACGAGATCGTGCGCCTGCGCGCGGGCGTCGAGGCAGCCGAGAATGCCATCCGGCAGTACCAGGAAGAGCACGGCATGATCGAGGAGCAGCCCGTCGACGCGCAACAGCTGTCCGAGCTGACGACACAGCTGGTGCTCTCGCGCAGTCAGCGCGCGGAAGCGGAGGCGCGGCTGAGGCAGGTCGAGCAGCTGATCGCTTCCGACGTGAGCCTCGAGGCGGCGGCGCAGATGGTGGATTCACCGGTGCTCAATGAGCTGCGCGCGCGTGAGGTGGACGTGAGCCGGCAGATGGCCGAGCTGTCCTCGGAATTCGGTGAGCGGCATCCCAGGATGGTCAATCTGCGAACCGAGCTCGCGAGCATGCAAGCGCGCAAGGAAACCGAGATTCGGCAGGTGGCTCAACGTCTGCGCGACGAGGGGCAGGTGCTACGCTCGCGCGAGAGCGCCCTGCAGTCCAGTATCCAGGGTCTGAGGCAGCAACTCGCGGTGCGCAACATGGCGGAGGTCGATCTGCAGGCGCTGCAGCGTGAGGCCGAGGCAGAGCGGGAGCTGCTCACGACCTACATCAACCGCGCCAAGGAGATCGGCTCGCAGCAGATGGCCCAGCAGCCGGATGCGCGCATCATCTCCCAGGCCGTCCAGCCGGACGAGGCCAGATACCCGCAGCGCGGCCTGATCTTCGGGCTGGCCTTCTTCGCCTCGCTGCTCGCCGGCTCTCTCGTGGTGTTCGGATTGGAGAGCCTGGACAACACGTTCCGGAGCTCGGAGCAGGTGGAGGATCTGATCGGCCTGCCGACCCTGGGCCTCGTGCCGGCCATCGTCGGGCTGGATCGACGCCGGGAGGCACCCGAGGATTACGTGCTCGACAATCCCAATTCGCCGTTTGGCGAGGCCATCAGGAGTCTGCGCACGGCGATCCTGTTGACCAGAGCCGGGGCGGCGCCCAAGACGCTTCTGCTGACGTCGGCGATCCCGAGCGAGGGCAAGACGTCGGTCGCGATCTGCCTGGCCCGGATCAGCGCGCGGGCCGGTCGCCGCACGCTGATCATCGACTGCGACCTGCGGCGCCCCCGCTTGCACGAGCTGGCCGAGACCGGCAACGACAGTGGGCTCAGCGACCTGCTGCTCCGGCACCGGCAGCTGGATGAAGTGCTGCAGTCGGACGACCGCTCCGGTGCATCGTTCATCACTGCGGGCCCGCCGGTGCCCGATCCGGCCGCGCTCTTGGCCTCCGATGCCATGCGCAAGCTGCTCAAGGACGTCTCCGGCCGGTACGATCTGGTGATCCTCGACAGCCCTCCGGTCCTCAGCGTCTCCGATGCCCGTGTTCTTTCGCAGGTGGTGGACAAGACAGTGTTCCTCGTGCACTGGGGGAGCACACGGCGCCAGGACGTCATGATGGGTGTGAAGCAGCTGATCGAGGCCGGCGCCGACATGGCGGGCGTGGTGATCAGCCGCGTCAACGTCCGCAAGCACGCCGCGTACGGTTACCGCGACTCCGGCCATTACTACGACGACAAATACACCAAGTATTATCAGGCGGGGTAAGCGCACCGGCCGTTCGGGCGGCGCGCTCGTCCCTCGCTTCGGCCTCGCGGCAGCTTGCCGGGAACAGGCAACGCCAGGCGGGAGCGCGATCCATGGATCTAAGCGAGCATATCCGCCAGATTCCGGACTTCCCTAAGCCCGGCATCCTGTTCTACGACGTCTCGACCCTGCTCCAGAACGTCGCCGCCTGGCGGGTGGCGATGGATCGCATGGCCGATCTCGTTGCCAGCCATCGCCCGGATCGCCTGGTCGGGATCGAATCCCGGGGCTTCATCTTCGGCGCGCCGCTGGCGCTGCGCCTGGATCTCGGCTTCGGCATGGTGCGCAAACAGGGCAAGCTTCCGGGCTCCGTGGTCGCGCATGCGTACGATCTCGAGTACGGCAATGACACGGTCGAGATCTCGGCGGACCTGATTCCGGCCGGTAGCCGCGTCGTCATCGTGGATGACCTGATCGCGACCGGCGGGACCGCGGCGGCTACGGTGCAGCTCCTGCGCAAGATCGATCTGGAAGTGGCGGCGGCCGTGTTTCTGATCGAGCTCACCGGCCTGAACGGTCGTCGCAAGCTGGACGTGCCGGTGGCAAGCCTGATCACCTACGAGGGCTGATGCAGCCGTCCGCCCCCTCAAGGCACGAACTGTTCCTTCAGGATACGTTCCTCGAGGTTGTGTTCGGGGTCGAACAGCAGGGTCAGCGTGATCTCTCGGTCTTCCCAGACCTCGACCTCGACGACGTCGCGGATTTCCGTGTAGTCGGCAACCGCACTCACCGGGCGTTTGTTCGGGGCGTTCACCCGGAACCGGAAGCGTGTCTTGCTCGGCAGGAGGGCGCCGCGCCAGCGCCGCGGTCGGAACGCGCTGATCGGCGTCAACGCGAGAAGATTGGCGCCGGTGGGCAGAATCGGCCCGTGCGCTGAGAGGTTGTAAGCCGTGCTGCCGGCGGGAGTGGCCACGAGGATACCGTCGCAGATCAGCTCGGGCAGTCGGATCACACCGTCGATCTCGACGCTGAGGTTGGCCGCCTGGCGGGTCTCCCGGAACAGCGACACCTCGTTGATGCCGAGCCCCCGCTCGATCGCCCCGTCCCGTTGACGCACGCACATGCGCAGCGGGTGCAACGGCACGGGCAACGCCTTGCCGAGCTTCTCGGGCAGGCCATCGATGTCGTACTGGTTCAGCAGGAAGCCTACGGTGCCGAGATTCATGCCGTAAATCGGCACCGGACGGTCGATGAACGTATGCAGCGTTTCCAGCATGAACCCATCGCCACCGAGCGCCACGATCACGTCGGCCTGATCGGGCGGCACGTGGCCGTAGATCGCCCTTAGCCCGGCCAGCGCGGCCTGCGCCTCCGGGGTATCGGCCGCAAGGAAGCCGATCTTCTCGAAGTGGGTCGCTTGCATGCCGCTCGATCGGTATCCTGGTGCGAGGAGAAATGTCGGGTCTTTTCGGCCGGGCACGTTCACATCGGCGGACAGGACGGCTAAGTTAGGGCAAACCGGGCCGGAAAGCGAACCATCAGCGGCTCGGCCCGACGGGAGAGCAGCTCGTTATGATGATCGACCCTTTTGATCGCACGATCAGCTACGTCCGCATTTCGGTGACGGATCGGTGCGATTTCCGCTGCGTCTACTGCATGGCCGAGAACATGACCTTCCTGCCCAAGAAGGACCTCTTGAGCCTGGAGGAGTTGGACCGGCTTTGCAGCGCCTTCGTGGACCTCGGCACCAAGAAGATCCGGCTCACCGGCGGCGAGCCCCTGGTCCGCCGCAACATCATGAGCCTGTTCGGATCGCTGGGCCGGCACCTCGAGACGGGTGCGCTCGAGGAGCTCACGGTCACGACAAATGGCAGCCAGCTCGAGCGCTTCGGCAAGGAGCTCTACCGGTGTGGCGTCCGCCGGGTGAACGTCTCTCTCGATACGCTCGATCCGGCGAAGTTCCAGGCGATCACCCGCTGGGGCAAATACGACAAGGTCCTTGGCGGCATCGCCGCCGCCAAAGCGGCAGGACTGCGCGTCAAGATCAACATGGTGGCGCTCAAGGGCGTCAACGAGGACGAGTTCGATCGCATGATCGCCTGGTGCGGGGCCGAAGGCTTCGACCTGACGCTGATCGAGACCATGCCGCTCGGCGACATCGACGGGGATCGTACCGAGCAATATCTGCCGTTGTCCCTCGTGCGGACGCGGCTCGGCCAGCGCTGGACGCTCACTGACCTCCCGGATCGGACGGGCGGCCCGGCGCGCTACGTGCGCATCGAGGAGACGGGTGGGCGGCTCGGCTTCATCACTCCGCTGACACACAACTTCTGTGAATCCTGCAATCGCGTGCGGGTGACGTGTACGGGAACGATGTACATGTGCCTTGGTCAGGAAGACGCCGCCGATCTCAGGACGCCGTTGCGGGCATCGGAAGGAAACGAGCTGCTCGAGGCGGCGATCCTCGAAGGCATCGCCCGTAAGCCCAAGGGCCACGACTTTGTGATCGACCGGCGCCACCACCGGCCGGCCGTCAAGCGGCACATGAGCGTCACCGGCGGCTGAAGAGCCGCGTCGCTCAGCCGAATACGATTTCGACGCGGCGGTTCTGCGGCTCGCGCACGCCGTCGGGCGTGGGGACCCGGGGTCGTGTCTCGCCGTACCACTCCAGCTGCATGGCGTTGCTCGGGACCCCTCGGTTGACCAGGGCCTGGGCGACGGTGCGCGCCCGCCGCTCGGAAAGGCCCACGTTGTACGCCTCCGGGCCGGAGCGATCGGCGTGGCCGGCGATGATGAGCCGCGTCGGCTGGCCGCGGGCGAAATCGGAGCGCACCTGATCGAGGACGGACTGGGCGACCGGCGAGAGATCGGTCTGGTCCCAAGCGAAGAACACCAGGTAGACGCTCTCGACCTCGGTCGTGACCAGAGCGCCTTCGACTTCGGCGATCGCCTGCTCGAAGGCGCCCCGGCAGACCTCGATCCGCTCCGGCAGCTGCCTCTCTTCGGCACGCTCGAGCCAGCAGTCGTAGGACGTCTGAGCGAGCGCGGCTGGGGCCGGCGCCCGCTTGCGTCCGGTCTGGTCGAGGGCGGCCATCAGGCGGGCACGGGCCGCGGCCAGCTCTTCGACGCTGTCGGCCGAGAGGTCGCGCGACTCGACCGTGTCGGGTAGCACCTGCTCGCCTTTTGCGGAATCGACCGCCTTGAAGGCGAAGTGGAGATAGTCGCCCCAGTCGAACTCCTCGTACAGCAGATCGCCGTAGTCCAGATAGCCCTCACGTAGCCCCTGATTGAAGGCCGGCCCGTGCGGCTCCATCTGGCGCACGGCGTCGATCTCATAAAGCAAGGTGTTGGTATCGTCGATGAGCTCAGGGTCGTATGCACAGCCGGCGATGCCGCTGACAAGCCCGCCAAGTAGGCCCAACGCAATCGCCCTGCGCATTCTTTTTCCCCTGTTCCAGGCGCTCGACTGAGGTCTCGTACGTCGCTCTGTGCACCGACCGGCTGGCCAGTATCCGCACAACCAGCTGGATCGGATAACATGCGAAATGCACGCGTAGATCAAGGAATTTCTGCCTTTCGAGAGCCTTGCCGCCACCGCCGACGAAGCGCGTCGTGCCCTGCGATCAATCGGACGGCTGCCTGCCCTCGAAGAACCGCCTGACGTCGGCGACTGCTGCCAGCAGGGCCGCAAGGACACCGTCGCTCGGCTCGGAGCGCTCCGCGGCGAGGGCGAGGCTCGCGACCCGGAGCGCACCCAGGTTGCTGCTCGCGCCCTTTAGCGCGTGGGCGGTGCCC
Source organism: uncultured Geminicoccaceae bacterium (assembly GCA_964644915.1). Taxonomy (GTDB): domain Bacteria; phylum Pseudomonadota; class Alphaproteobacteria; order Geminicoccales; family Geminicoccaceae; genus CAZXYL01. The sequence goes on along the minus strand of CAZXYL010000138.1, from coordinate 9,741 downwards.
TGCCAGGGCTCGCCACTCTCTAGGGCCTTTTGCATGCGCTGCAGATAGACCTCCGCGGTGGAGAGATAGAGCGCAGCGAGTTCCCGTTCGAGTTGCGGGTCGCCATCGGTGAAGCCGAACAGGCGATCGAGCTCGATCACCGGCTCCGGGTGCTCCGCGGGCCGCTCACGGCGGGCGCGCGGCGGCGCACTGTGCTTGAGCAGGCGCAGCAACCGCTCGATCTCGACCGGCCGGAGGAGATAGGCTTGCGCGCCCGCCTTGAGGCATGCGCTGCGCAGTTCCTGATCCTCGTCGCCGATCACGAAGATGACCGGGGCGGGCGCGCGCTCGAATCGGCTACGGAGCCGGCGCACCGCCTCCGCGCCGCCACAGTCCGGCAAGGTGCTGCTGAGCAGCACGCATGCGCATGCCTCGCGCTGCAACAGCTCGACCGCAGCGGCAAAATCAGATGCCGAAGCAACCAGATAGTCGAGCTTGCTGAGCACGAGGATGATCAGATCGCGGCTGCCGGGCTGCTCTTCCACGAGCAGCACGCGCCTGGGGGAGGCGGGTTTCGAGGCGCTCGACATTTAGCGGATAGATTTCAACCATAGGTTTACTACGCTCTGCTTCTATCGATCGAGCACGGAAGGTCAAGGGCCTTGTGCCCCGGCGTGCGCGAGCGCGACGGCGAGCCGGCCCGCCAGTCGCGCATTGGCGACCACCAGCTCGCCGTTGAGCCGGACGGTGGCACCCTCGCTCAGCTCGGCCATCCTGCGCAGCAGGAACGGCGTCTCCTGCGGGCCTCGGACCCCCGACTGGGCGGCGGCCTCGCGCGCCCTCGCGACGAGCCGGTCGACCGCGAGTTTTGGCATGGCGCTCCCGGCCGGCGGCGGCTGCGCGATCACGAGCCCGCCGGGCAGCCCAAGCCCTCGCTGGGCACGAACCAGCCGGCAGAGCGCATCGAGATCGTCGATCCGGGGAACCGGCAGGCCGGTCTCGGCCGTGTAAAATCCCGGAAGCTCGTGGCAACGAAAGCCGACCACCGGCACGCCCAGCGATTCCAGCCGCTCGAGGGTGCGCCCGGCATCGAGGATCGACTTGATCCCGCTGCAGACCACCGCGACCCTGCTGCGCGCCAGCTCCTCCAAATCGGCCGAGACGTCCATCGAGAGCTCGCCGCCCCGATGCACGCCGCCGAGGCCGCCGGTCGCCATGACCGAGATGCCGAGGTGCGCCGCGAGGTAGGCGGTCGCCGCCACCGTCGTACCGCCGAGGCCACCCTGCGCGATGACCAGGGGGAGGTCTCGCGTAGTGCACTTTGCCACCTGTGGGGCGTCTGCGAGGCGGCGCAGCTCGCTCTCGCTCAGGCCTGCCCTGGCCCGGCCGTCGATCACCGCGGTGGTCGCGGGCACCGCCCCCGTCTCCCGCACCGCCGCCTGCACGGCAACGGCGACCGCGGCGTTGTCCGGGCGCGGCAGGCCATGGCAGATCAGGCTCGATTCGAGGGCAACGACCGGCCGCCTCTCGGCGAGCGCGCGTCCGACCTCTGCGGACACGTCAATCATCGCCCGCCCCCCGTATCCTCGGCGCGGCAATGAGCCCGACGTGCTGAGGCTTGCGGTGCAATCGCGATCCGCCATAATCCTGCGCCGACCCACGAGGCGCGACATGCAACGACCAATCGATCACCACACGGCTCTCGTCTTCACCATGGTTCTGGTATCCGCGGCAGAGGGCATCATGACCGACGCCGAGCTCGACAGCATCAGCCGCCAGGTACGCTACCTGCCCGTGTTCCGCAACTTCGACCACGAGCGCCTCACCCAGGTCGGGCGACAGTGTGCGGATCTGCTCCGGCGCGAGGACGGGCTGGATCTGGCCTGCGACATGATCGCCGAGGCCCTGCCCCAGAGGTTGCGCGAGACCGCGTACGTCCTGGCCTGCGATGTCGCGGCGGCGGATGGCACGCTCGCCGAGGAGGAACTCCGTCTGCTCGACATGCTGCGGCACCGCCTGAACATCGATCGCCTGGTCGCGGTCGCGATCGAGCGCGCCACTTACGCCCGGCACGCCTCGCTCTAGCGGGCCGCCACGGACCGCCGGTCGCGCTGGCTCGGGGAAGCACATGGTTACCGACGGCCGGATCTTGACCATCGCCCAGATGAGTGCTGCGGACGCTGCGGCCGTGGCGGCCGGCGTGCCGAGCCGCGTGCTGATGGAGAACGCCGGGACGGCGGTCGCCGATGCGATCGCGCGCCGCTTCGCACCCGTGCCGGTGAGCGTCCTTTGTGGCCCGGGCAACAACGGTGGCGACGGCTTCGTCGTCGCTCGTCGTCTGGCTGCAGCCGGCTGGCAGGTCGAGGTCGCGCTGCTCGGGCGGCGCGATCGCCTGCGCGGCGATGCGGCGCAGGCTGCCGCGGACTGGCAAGGCCCAGTGGCGCCGCTCGCGCCCGCGGTGCTCGACCGCGCCGCCCTGGTCGTGGACGCGCTGTTCGGGGCCGGACTCAGCCGCCCGCTCGAGGGTGCCGCCCTGGACGTGCTGGCGGCAGTCGAGACGCGCCGGATCCCGAGCGTGGCGGTGGACATTCCGTCCGGCGTGCACGGCGATACCGGGGAAATCCTGGGACAGGCCGCGCCGGCGACGCTGACGGTGACGTTCCATCGCCCTAAGCCTGGCCACTATTTGATGCCAGGCCGCGAGTATCGGGGCGAGCTCGTGGTGGCCGACATCGGCATCCCCGACTCGGTCACCGACGGCCTCGGCATCCGGCTCTGGGCGAACCAGCGCAGCCTCTGGGCGGATCTCTTGCCGCGGAAGACGGCGAGCAGCCACAAATACCGGCACGGCCATGCGCTCGTCGTCGGCGGCGGGCCAGCCTCGACCGGGGCGGCTCGGCTGGCGGCGCGTGCAGCACTGCGGGCCGGGGCGGGCGCGGTCACGGTCATCTGCCCCGAGGCCGCCGTGCCGATCTACGGCGCCCAGCTCACGGCCGTCATGATCAGCCCGATCGGCGACGACGGGGAGTTCCCACGGCAGCTCGAGGATCCGAGGCGCAATGGCGTGCTCCTCGGACCAGGAGGCGGTGTCGGGGAGCCGCTCAGGCACAAGGTTGCCGCATCGCTCGCCGCCGGGAAGAGTTGCGTGCTCGATGCCGATGCGCTCACCAGCTTTGCCGACCGGCCGCGGGCGCTGTTCGAGCTGATCAAGAGCCCCTGCCTGTTCACGCCGCACGAGGGCGAGTTCAAGCGCCTGTTCGAGCTGGAGGGCGACAAGCTGGCGCGGACGCGCGCGGCCGCCGGGCAGAGCGGGGCCGTCGTTTTGCTCAAGGGTCCGGACACGGTCGTGGCGGCGCCGGACGGCCGCGCGGTCATCCAGACCGATGCGCCGGCCACGCTCGCGACAGCAGGCTCGGGCGATGTTCTGGCCGGGATCGCGCTCGGATTGCTGGTACAGGGCATGCCCGCCTTCCACGCGGCCTGCGCCGCCACCTGGCTGCACGGGGCTGCCGCCCGGGAGTTCGGGCCGGGACTGATCGCCGAGGATCTGACCGAAACCTTACCCGCCGTGCTCGCCCGATGCGAAGGGGGTGTGCCAGCCAGCAGCGGGCGATCTATGCTGGCACCTGATTCCACAGCGTGAACAAGAAGGCTGTTTTTCGACCCAAGGCTGTGGTCTATTCCTGCCTGCAGCTGCGATGTGGTTCGTCGTGGGCAGCCGTGCCGTCAAGGATCGTGATCCGGACAGGCCGCGGGACGGAGAGCGCCGATGCTCGGGCGGAACGGCCTCGTCGTTCTGGTCGCTTCCGGGAAGCAGCGTCGTGGCTTGCGGGTTCTGCCGACGGGCTTCGCTTGCAGCCGACTTGCCGCTGGTGACGATGAGCGCCGCTTCAACCTGGCATAGGACGGTGATCCCGGGGCATCCATGGTGCTGTCCTGGGGGCGAAACGCAGACGAGCCCGTCGGACCGCTGGCACCTGCCTGCAAGCGGGTCCAAGCGGGCCGATGCGCCGCGATGACGAGATACGACGAGAAGGACGGGTGGGGAGCGGTGAGGGCTCACGGTCCGCCGCGTGTCCTTGGCTGAGCGCCGGGACGCTGCGTTGCTCGCCCAGGTCGCGGACCTGGCCAGTGAGGCATTCCTGATCCTGAGGGCGCCCGGCGAGGACGGACGATTTCAGATCGTCTACTGCAATCGCACGTTCGAGGGGCTGAGCGGGCGCAGTGCCGACGACACCCTCGGCCAGTCGCTCTCGATCCTGCGTGCGACCGACACCAACGGTCTGGAATTCGCTCGACTGATCGGCGCGGTCGAGCAACACGAGACCATAGATCTCGCGCTCGCTGTCCGCGGCCCATCCGGGGCGGTCTGGACTGAAATTTCCGGGCGCCCGCTCGGCGGACCCGATCGCCCTTACCTCGTCCGACTGCGCGACGTCACCGAGGCGCGATCGGCCGCGGCAGCCCTCGAGCAGCAGCGAGACCGCCTGGCGGCGCTTGCCGAGCTGACCTCCGATGCGGTCTACCATCTCAGCGTTGCGCCCGACTGTCGGCTCGGCCTCGATTGGGTGGCCGGCGGGTTCGTCCGCCTCACCGGCTATCGGCCGGAAGAGATCGAAGCCATGGGCGGTTGGCCGGCGCTCGTTGAGCCGGCAGACCTGCGCGCGCTGCAGCTGCGCAACCAGCGCGCGCTCGCCGGCGAGGAGGCGCGGGCCGAGTATCGGATCAAGGGCCGGGACGGTCAGCGACGCTGGCTCCGCGATGTGGCACACCCGCAGTGGGACGAGGCGCGGGAACTCGTGGTCGGTGTCCTGTGCGCGGCGCAGGACATCACCGAGCAGCGCCGGTCCGAGGAGCGGCTGCTGGCGCAGGAGCTCGATCGCAAGGTGCTGGTCGGGCTTGCCGGTGCGCTCGTGCTGCGTCTCGATCACCGCTGTCGGGTGCAGGAGGTCGGCGGACAGCCGCAGGGCGAGCTCGGTGGTCGAATGCTGGCTGCTCAGGGCCGGACGCTCCAGGAGGTTTTGGGAGACGATCTCACGGCGCTTTGGCGCGAGCGGATGGAGCGCGTCGTGCCGGGCTGGCCGCCGATCACCTTCGACTTCACTCAGTCGACGCAGAGCACCGAGGAGCGCTATGGCGTACGCTTGGCGGCGGCGGCCGGCGGCACGGTCCTGGCGCTCGTGAGGCTCGAAGGGATGCGTCCTCAGGCGCTGCTGCCGGCGCCACCGGCGGATCAGCGCCTGCGCGCGCTGCTCGATGCGCAGGCGTCGGCCAGCGTCCTGCTCTCTCCGGGCGCCATCGTCCAGGAGCTCAACGAGGCGGCGGAACGACTGACCGGCTGGCAGAGAGCGACCGCGATTGGGCGGCCTTTCGTCGAGCTCCTGGCCCTCGCGGGCGAGGACGCTCCTGTCGTGGGCGATCTCGAGCGGGCGCGCCAGGGCGACAAGATTCTGGCGAGCGAGGCTTGGGTACGCTTCCCTGGCGGGCAGGAAGGCCGCCTGCTGTGGACCTTTACGCCGCTCCGGCGCGCCGCCGACGAGATCCTCGGCATTCTCGCGCAAGGCGAGGCTCTGGCGCCGTTGATCGAGGCGCCACCGGCCGCCGCCGACGAGCAGTTACGGCTGCGCGCGATCATCGACCACATCGCGGATGGGGTGGTCACGCTCGACAGCCGGGGCATCATTCTCGCCTTCAGCCGCTCGGCCGAGGTCATCTTTGGCTACCAGCGCGACGAGGCGCTGGGCCAGAGCGGCGACGTGCTGTTCGTGACCTCGCCGCGAGAGGGCGAGGAGCTGCTCGGCCGCCTGCTGGATCCGGGGCGCGTGCCGAGTGAGCCCCAGGAGCTGCTCGCCCGGCGCAAGAACGGCGAGGTCGTCCCGGTGGAGCTTACCAGCAGCGAGGTCAGCGCGAACGGCGAGCATCTGCACATCCTGATGGTTCGCGACATCACGATCCGCAAGGAAACCGAGGAGACGATTCGCAATCTCGCCTATCACGATCCCCTCACAGGCCTGCCAAATCGCCTGTTGTTCAACGACCGCCTGACACAGGCGATCGAGCGTGCGCGCCGGAACCAGCAGGTGCTCGCGGTGATGATCCTCGATCTCGACCGGTTCAAGCTGATCAACGACTCGCTCGGGCTCGCGAGTGGCGACCGCGTCCTGCGCATGATCGGCGACCGGCTCGTGGGCGCGGTGCGCAAGAGCGACACCGTGGCCCGCCTGGGCGGCGACGACTTCCTGGCGCTGCTGCCCGGGGTCGGGGCGGCCGAGAATGCCGCCAAGGTGGCGCAAAAGCTGCTCGACGCCGTGCGGCCCATGCTCTCCATCGATGCCCAGGAGCTGCACGTGAGTGCCAGCGTCGGGATCGCGCTCTACCCCCACGACGGCGGTGATGCGGAGACGCTGATTCGCAATGCGGACACGGCGCTCTATCGCGCCAAGGAGCGTTCGCGCGGCAGCTACCAATTCTACACCACCGATATGAACGCCACGGCGTTCGAGCGGCTGGTGCTCGAGACCCATCTCCGCCGCGCGGTCGAGCGAAATGAGCTGGTGCTGCACTATCAGCCGCAGGTACGGATCGATACCGGCGCGGTGGTCGGCGTCGAAGCGCTGGTGCGCTGGCGCCATCCCGAGCTCGGCCTGATCTCGCCCGCGGAATTCATTCCGCTCGCGGAGGAGACGGGTCTCATCCAGCCGATCGGGCGCTGGGTGCTGGCCACCGCCTGCTCGCAGGTGCGCAGCTGGCAGGATCACGGCTTTGGTGGCTTGCGCCTGGCGGTCAATCTCTCGGGCCGTCAGTTCCAGGACGTCGACCTGGGTGCGCAGCGTCGCGGACGTCCTCGAGGAGACCAGCTTTCATCCAGAGGATCTCGAGTTCGAGCTCACCGAGAGCAGCATCATGCACGATGCCGAAGCGACCATAGCCAAGCTCCAGGCGATGGATCGGCTGGGCATCAAGTTCTCGGTCGACGATTTCGGCACCGGCTACTCGTCCCTCGCGTACCTCAAGCGATTTCCGATCAAGGCGCTCAAGATCGATCAGTCGTTCATTCAGGACATCACCACCGACCCCAATGATGCCGCCATCGCTCAGGCGATCATCGCGCTCGCGGAAAGCTTGAAGCTCAGGGTGATCGCAGAAGGGGTTGAGACCAAGCAGCAGCTGGATCTGCTACGGCGCTACCATAGCGACGAAATGCAGGGCTACTTCTTCTCACGACCGTTGCCGCCCGAAGAGCTGCTGGCGCTGCTGCGTAGCGGCCGCCCGCTCGTCCAGTAGCGGCAATGCCCTCAGCCGCTCGGCTCGGCGCCGCTCACCTCGCGCTTGTCGCGGCTGGCGTGGCACTGCCCGACCGAGTCATCGGCGCAGATCGTCCGCCCGTCGACCCATGTGGCGCCGCCGAGCTGGGCCAGGTGGAGATCGGTGCCGTCGAGGCGTGCGCCCGTGAGATCCGCGCCCTGCAGATTGACGCGGTAGAGCTTGGCCATGGTGAGATCGGCGTTGCGCAGTGAGGCGCCGGCCATGTCTGCGTTGGTCAGATCGGCCCGAGCCAGATCGGCGTCGTCCAGGATCGTGTCCTGCATCGTGGCGGAGACGAACTTGGCCCGCCTGGCATCGGCGCCCGACAGATCTGCCCCGGAGAGATCGCTCCGCCGCAACGACGCATCCCGCAGCACGGCCCTGGTCAGATCGACCCCCCGCAGGTCCTGCGTGTCCTGAACGCAGCGGCGCCAGTACACGCCGGATTGGGCCACGTCGGTGCAGTCGGCCAGGGCAGGCTGGCCAGCCCCGAGAACGATGAGGGCGAGGCCGGAGGCTCGGGCGAAGCGAGATGGGTTCATGATCACACTCATACGATAAGCGGGGCGGGCGCGAAACCCCTGCAAGCCGCGCAACCGGCGGAATCTCGGCCGTGGGCGGAGCGGCCGCCGGCGCTCGACGGCCGCGGACGGACATGCGACAAGCTTCGGGCGCACCCGGCGGGCCGCCGGGCACGCTGCCCAGGCGCCGATCGGGTTGGCCGCGCACACCAGGATCTAGGGATGCCGACGCTCGAGACCAGACGGCTGATCCTGCGTCCGCTCGATCCGGACGACGCGCCGGCGCTCGCCGCCCTGTTCGCGGGCGATCTCGAGGCGGTCGAGCAGACCGGCCGCATGCCCTGGCCGCCGACCGAAACCGCCTTGCGCGAGTGGATCGGCCTGCACCTGACGGCCGGGAGCTTCGGCTTCGCCATGACGCGAAGAGGCGACGGAAAGCTGCTCGGCACGGCCGGTTTCGGCGGCGACGAGGCGTCGACGGAGCTCGGTTACGCCTTGGGACGCGCCCATTGGCGCCAGGGCTATGCGACCGAGGCGGTGGGCGCGCTCGTCGGCTTCGCGCGCGACCTTGGCTTGCAGGCCCTGGATGGGTACAGCTTCTTGGACAATCCGGCCTCGGCCCGGGTCCTGGAGAAGGCGGGCTTCGTCGAGCAGGGCGTGGTCGCGCGCGACTACCCGCGGCGCGGCGGCCTGCGCGAGGTCCGGCATTTTCGCAGGACGCTCGAGGGGAGAGACTAGGGGATGCAGTACCGGAAGCTCGGCCGCAGCGGCGTCGCAGTCTCGCCGCTCTGCCTGGGCACGATGATGTTCGGCGGGCCCACGGACGAGGCGACCTCGATCCGCATCATCGCGCGCGCCAAGGACGCGGGGCTCAACTTCGTCGATACGGCGGATGCCTACAACGCCGGCCGCTCGGAGGCGATCGTGGGCCGGGCGATCGGGACGGACCGCAGCCATTGGGTGCTCGCGACCAAGCTCGCCAACCCGATGGGCGAGGGCCCGAACCAGCGCGGCCTCTCGCGGCGCTGGGTGGTCGAGGCCGCCGACGCCTCGCTCCGCCGCCTGGGCGTGGACTGGATCGACATCCTCTACCTGCACAAGGAGGACCACGCCACGCCGCTCGAGGAGACGGTGGGCGCGATGGCCGATCTGATCCGCTCGGGCAAGGTCCGCTATTTCGGCGTCTCCAACTACCGCTCCTGGCGGATCGCCCTGGTCTGCCATCTGTGCGACCGCCTGGGCATCGACCGCCCGGTGGTGAGCCAGCCCTATTACAACGCCCTCAACCGCATGCCCGAGACCGAGCATCTGCCGGCCTGCGGCCATTTCGGCCTGGGCGTCGTGCCCTACAGCCCGCTCGCCCGCGGCGTGCTCACCGGCAAATACGCGCCCGATGCCGCCCCGCCCGAAGGCACCCGCGCCGGCCGCCAGGATACGCGCATGATGCAGACCGAGTGGCGGCGCGAATCCCTCGAAATCGCCCAGGCGATCAAGGCGCACGCCGAGGCGCGCGGCATCGGCCCGGGCCCGTTCGCCGTGGCGTGGCTGCTCAACAACCGCCTCGTCACCGCGCCGGTCGCCGGCCCCCGGACCGAGGAGCAGCTCGAGGACTACCTCGCCGCGCTCGACTACGGCTTCACCGCCGAGGACGAGGCGCTCATCGACCGCCTGGTGCCGACCGGCCATCCCTCCACGCCCGGCTACAACGACCCCGCCTACCCGATCGAGGGCCGCCCGACCTGGACCGCGGCGTCGTAGCCCCGCGCCCGCCCAGCCCGGCCGATCATCCGCGACCTTTCCCCGGAAGGAGCCCAGGATTCAAGCCGCCGAGGCGGACCCGCGGCGGTCGTCTTTACCGCGCGTTAACTCTGTTCAGCCAATCTGCCGGACGGTGGAAAGGGCCCGCGCGCCGGGAAGAAGGCCGGGCGGAGCCCGG